>JARGGF010000280.1 GCA_029210905.1 Bacteroidales bacterium
GTAGCATTAAACACTTTAGTTACAATCATAAATATCTCCTATATTAATTAATATGACCCCCATTATAATAAAAAAGTTAATATGTGCAAATTTTTTTCTAATGTTGGGCTTACGTAAAAAGGGTATATTTATTTCTGAAGCAGACTTTTAAATGACTAATCTGGACAGCCAGATAGTTAAATATTGTAAATTGGGCAAAGCTCAGTAAAATATATGCTAATTTTGTCCGCCAATGAATAAGGTATTAAAAATGATATTAAGAGCTGCACTTATCATCGTATTAATTTGCGTTTATGTGCTGCGTGTATACTCTTATTATCCCTCACACACAAATATCAACGTGCCGGGAAGTTCGAATTCATCAGAGCTTTTACTTTCTGAAGATTTTGATTCTTGTAATGAGGATCTGTTTTATCAATCCGGCGAATCTGAAGTAGCCCGTGTGCCGCAATATTCATTCATCCCATTTTTTTTACCCGATTTAATCAGTAAATACGCTCTTTCAGTTTGGCAGCCTCCAAGAAACTAATCCCTTTAATGGCGCACAGTACATTTGTTCTTGTTTCTTTCAAATTCTTTTTAAAGGACTGATCCTGTTTATCATTATTTCAAGTTGTAGTGATTGTTTTATCTATCATAAATAAATGTAATTGGTTGTTATATTGCTGATTATACTTTGAAACTAAGTTCTTATATAAAAATATTAATAAAAAATTTATGGTTATTAATGCATATATCTGGGGAGCATTTATTGTTTTTATCTTGTTCCTGTTAGTTGTTGATTTAGGTGTATTTCACCGAAAATCTCACGAGGTTAAAATAAAAGAGGCGCTTATATGGAGCGGAGTCTGGATTTCGCTGGCCATGCTATTTAATTATGGTGTGTATCTGTTTATGGGCAAAGAAAAGGCGCTTGAATTTTTAACCGCATACTTAATTGAAAAATCACTAAGTGTTGACAATTTGTTTGTATTTATCATGTTATTTTCATTTTTCGGTATTCAGTCCAAATATCAGCATAAGGTATTGTTCTGGGGCATTCTGGGTGCGCTGATAATGAGAGCTTTTTTTATTTTTGCGGGTGTTGCACTAATTAGTAAATTCCATTGGATTATCTATATATTTGGGGGCCTTCTTGTTTTTACGGGTGTAAAAATGCTGTTTAAAAAAGATGAACATGTTGAACCTGATAAGAATATACTGGTTAAGCTGTTTAAAAAACTTTTTCCGGTAAGCAATGATTTTCATGATGGTAATTTTTTTGTAAGAATTAATGCAAAACTATATGCAACGCAACTTTTTATTGTTTTACTGGTAGTTGAGTTCACCGATTTAATTTTTGCTGTTGATTCAATTCCGGCAGTCCTTGCAATTTCAACAGATACGTTCATTATATTCACTTCAAATGTGTTTGCCATTCTGGGCTTGCGGGCACTTTATTTTGCTTTGGCCGGGATAACCCAGTACTTCTATTATCTTAAATATGGTTTATCGGCAATACTCGTTTTTGTTGGCGTAAAAATGAGCATTATGGGTTTTTATAAAATCCCGATTGTTTATTCATTAATTACAATTATGGGGATACTTTTAGGAGCTGTCCTGTTTTCAGTATTATTCCCAAAGGATAAAAAGATAGTTGAGCAAATCAATTGAGAAAGTGTAGCTTAATCAGCAGGCTGCAAATGGAAAGCCTTACTGGTTTTTCATTTGTAGCTTGTTTTTCCGTCAAATAGTTTTAAAACTTACATGGATTTGGAAAACGGAAACTATACTTAAGCTCCCTGATTATCTTTTCAGACGATACTATTTTATAATCCTGTACCTGATTAAGAATTTGAGCCGGAGGGGAACAATTATATTTTATTAGTTGGCTGGCAATAACATCCTTTTTGGTGGGATGCTCGGGTGCAACAACATTATAAATTTTCCCTGTTGTTTTTTGGCTTATCATTAATGCAATAATCTCAATAATATCCTTATAATGGATATGATTAACCGGTTGCAATCCGGTTTCGAGTACCCGGTTTGAAAAATACCTGGAAAAAACTCTGTCATCACCAAATAGTCCGGCAAGCCGTAAAATATTAATAAACGGGAAACTTTTAATAAGAAGCTGTTCTATAGCATAAAAATTTGGGTTTAATAGAGAAATATCATTAAAATCCTCATCAATTACTGCATTAACATTTGGATAAATGCCTGTTGAATTAAAGTAAAATAGCTGTCGGGTGCTTTTGTTATTCAGAAAATTAATAATGTTTTGAAATTTAATGGTAAGAGAATCAATGTTTTGTCTGTTTGAAGCTGGAATACTTAAAATAATAACATCACATTCATCAAAGATTTTTTTTTCAGCAGAATAAACAGATTTATAATCCATTAGTTCATTGTCGGGAAAAGTTAAAACGAAGGCATTAAACCCATTTTCAGCCATTAAAAGCCTTTTGCTTTCATGGGTATTTGAAACAAAAACCTCCCAGCCCTTGTTATTATAATTAGCAGCTATTTTTTCCCCCAGCCAGCCACAACCTATAATTCCAATTTTTTTCATAGAAAATGTATGTAAAGTATAATCTTGCCTTTTTAACCAAAACCAGCTTAAATTTAGTAAAATGTGAACAAATTATGCTCCAATTATTATTTTATTGTTTTTTGATTTTATTTACCGTTTACTCTATGGCGTTTTCAACAAAATCTATACATTTATAAAAAAAAATACTTCACCTGCAAACTGAACCAAAAACAAAACTATTGGAAGGATAAAAACACTTTTTAAAAACAGATAATGAAAAAATAACAGCAGGTGTATTTTTTGTATTGTTTTACTTCATACTATGAGACAACCCTACATTAACATAGAGTTGATTGCTGCCTTGATAAAAGAACTAGTTCCTGAGCGGACTGACATAGTCGTAGTGCAGAAACTGAAATCTAAAAAGTGGATAAGACAAGCCTATATCCCATTGAAAAAACTGTATGATTCAGATGAACGCGATTCTAATTGGCAATTTGAAGAGAACATCCTACTTGAACATGAAACTGAAGGTACTATTGTTCTTGATGTTTACAAAAACGGGAGGATAGGAGGAATTGAACTTGTAAATCAAATACAAGACTAGGATATGAAGTTGATTCTTAAAATAATAATTACTTTTCTTCTAATTTTTGTCGCATATAAGTTTTTGGATTATAAGGACTTTTATCGATATGATTTTAAAGAGCTATCAGATACAGAAAACGGGATATTTAAATACAAAGCTACCTATGATTACCAAGCCCATAGAAATGTTTATAACGAATATGTTGGTAAAACTGAGTTTCTGTTTCCCAGACAAAAAGTTGATAAGATTGTACTTCTGGAAAAAGACAAACTATTAAAAACTTTCTGGATGAAGAGGAGATTAAAAGATGAAAAAATTAATGAAATAATTGGGTTATTTAATAATCCCGGGAATTTTAATTGGGGAGAAACAACCTGGGGGCCAAGTGATTATGATTACATATTTAAGTTTTATAACAACGGGGATTTAGTTGGTAAAATTGATATGTGTTATCATGACTGTGGGATGATTATAACAAAACCCTTTTCGCCAAACAGGAAATATGGACAACTTTCTCCTGCCGGATACAACGAATTGTTTTTTATTATTTATAAATTAGACTATTGGAAATGAAGAACGAAAGCATACACATTTTCTATAAGTAATGGCAGGGAAATTGCGAAACATAAAGGCTTGTAGCCCGCTCAAAATACATATCAGTTTGACAGGAAAGCAACACGCAATCCGTCATTATTTATACAATGCACCGTGATAGGTAATCTAAAAAGACCATTAAACATTGAAAAAATGAACATAGGTAAGTGGACTATCGAAAAATACAATTTTTCTGAGGAAGAAATAAAGCTTACTTTGAGCCATTTTGTTCCAAAAATGGTAAAGGAAAATGAATTTTTCCTTAAAGCAGGCGAGGTAAGTAATTATATCGGATATGTAACAAAAGGCTTATTAAGGTCGTATTTCTATGATGACCAGGCAAATGAAATCACCACAAACTTCTTCCCTGAGGGTTCATTAATAATTGTAGCCGATAGTTTCAACAACAGGCTTCCATCCAAAGAATATATAAAAGCAATCGAAGATTCTGAACTTAGTATTATAAGTTACCAGGAACAAATGGACCTTTATAAGCTGCTTCCTGCATGGTACCAGATTTGTAAGGATTTTGGCGATATCAAAATCAGTGAAATACTCAACCGTGCAGAAAGTTTTCAAACACTCTCTGCATCTGAACGGTATCAGAAATTCTGCAGCGAATTTCCACAATTATTGCAGAGGGTAAACCTGGGTTACATTGCTTCATATATTGGAGTTGATAATGCTACTTTGAGCAGGATAAGAAAAAAGAAATAATACGATTTTGACTTTTGTCAAAAGATTATTTCAATACCCCTCCATACTTTTGTCTTAAAAATAACAATTAAGATAAAAGTTATGAATGAAAAAATGAAAATCAGTATTATCGGAGGTACAGGGAACCTTGGCCTACCTGTGGTTAAATTCCTTTTAAAATCCGGTTTTGAAATAAAGCTTATTGTCCGAAACATTCACAAGGCTAAGCAATTGTTCAAACCTGATGCTATGCTTCAATTAATTGAAGCTGACCTAAAAAATGTATCTGAATTAAAAACCGCCCTCGAAGATACAGAATATCTTTACCTTAGTCTTTCAACACAAACAACCGACCTAAATATTCCGTTTTCTGCCGAACGTGAGGGTATTGCCAATATTCTCGAAGCAATAAACAAAGCCAAAATCAGGCAAATTATTGCAATATCTGGCTTGGGTGCGTTTAACAATGTTCAAAAAAATGGCAGCTTCGAGTTTGCACCAAATATTATTCGCAAACAAGGCCATAAACTACTAAAAAATTCCGGAATACCTTACACAATACTTCATTGTAGTTGGTTCGCAGATAGTTTTGCAATCTTTCGCCGTAAAAATGTCTATTCAGTTATAGGCGATACCAAAAGCCCTATATATTTTACTAATTGCCACGATTATAGCAATCATCTGATTCATGCAATAGCTAACGAAGAGGCTTTTTATAAAGAATTTCCAATTCAGGGCAAAGAGGGGCTTGCCCACCCGGAAGCAGCAAGAAGATTTTTTGATATTTTCTCAATGAATACAAAAATTACCGAGCTTCCTGGTGGGATTATCAGAATTTTGGCCCTTTTCAGCAAAGAAATGAAATTTGTAAAACACATGAACGATTATTTCTCAGCATCAACCGAAGAGTTTATAGCCGAAGAGTACAATACCTATAAAATTCTGGGCGAACCAAAATTAAGCATCACAGATTATGCTCAACTGTTGAAAGAGGAAGGCATATATGACTTTCTTAAAAAGTTAGTTAAATCATAAAAACATCAATCATGAAAAAAGCAATCATTTTTTACCAAAGTAAAACCGGAACAACTAAGAAGTACGCACAAGAGATAGGTACATACTTTCAGGCAAAACAGATAGATACACTATGTCTCCCTGTTGAAGAATATCGGGAAAGTTTGCTTCAAAATACAGATTATTTATTGCTGGGGTGTTGGACAAAAGGTTTAATGGTTATTTTCCAGCAACCTGATAATATATGGGGGGATTTTGCGAAAAAATTAATTGTTCCAAAAAGTACAAAAGTGGCTTTATTCGCTACTTTTAAAATCAGATCTGGCAGTATGTTTAAAAATATGGCAAAGTGTGTAAATCATAACGGTAGTCTATCGTTTCCAAACCTTAAATCAAGGAATGGCAAACTTTCAGAGAAAGACAAAATAGTATTAGATGAATTTATTAATAACTAAAATCAAATAATTAAAATGAAAAGAATTACAACATGGATTAATTTATCAAGTATTGCATTGATGATTTTAGGATTAATCCACTTAACTGCCATAATTATTGTTGCACCAATGTATAAAAATCTATCCGCTGAACAGTTTTCGGTATTCGTATTTATGTATATGGCCTCTGGATTAGGAACAGTTTTGCCCGGATTAATTGCCAATTTTCAGATTAATGCCTTAAAAAACAAAAGTGAAATTGCATGGAAAACTTTGTTGCTCTGCTCTGGTTATACAATTATTGTTGGTATTGGAGCTGTAATTGAGATGACAGACAATCCTTTTACCTATATAATGTTGGTAACTGGTATATTACTTCTAACACCTTCAGTCTTAATTAAAAAATACTTTTAGAATAAAATTACCATGTGTAAATACATGAAATTGAAAAAGATAGGAGTATTAATGGAAACTTTATTTATAGGATTAATCTTTGGATGTCCATTTCAAAATGAATTAGAATCATGTGTATTTAAACACATTAGGGAGATAACACTA
>JARGGF010000281.1 GCA_029210905.1 Bacteroidales bacterium
TGCTTGCTACTACGTTTATAGATGTAAGTGAGAATAAATCCTTTCTTATTCTGTAGAAATACAGTTTAAAAAGCATGCAGTCTATTTGTTTATTAACCTTTATCAGCACATTGTTATGCTATTTCAACAACCCAACCGCCAATAATGCATAAAAAGTATACTCAACATCAGGAATTTGGTCAGCCACACTTCCAAAAAAACCGCCTGATTCATCCCAGTGCAGGTTTACAAAATTTACTGCCTGAGTAATGATTTGATTAGTTGAAGTTCCGCTTAATGACAATGCCAATAAAGATGTGGCGGTAGATAATATATCGGCAACTGGTACTTCTTCACCGGCAAAAAAACCGCCCTCGGGTCCTATCTGGTTGATAAGCCAATTGGTTGAATTTTCGACCTTAAATCCATTTTCAAATAATAAAATAATACCTGCAGCAGTGGTGGAAGCTATACCATGCTTTGAACCAGGATGGTTTACAAAAGATCCATTTAATAATTGCAATTCCAGAATACTTTCTGCAAGTACCTTATTTTCAAGCTGATTGATGTTCAAATCTTCAAACATTCCATAGATCAAAAAATTTGCATAAACCGAAGCAGCTTCTTCATTTTTTTTGAGATGGTTATAACCCCCTGATTTTGCTTTATAATCATTAAGCAAATTAAGAACTTGCTTCTGTTTGCTGGCAATTCTTTTTCCTATAAGTTTACTGATATCTTGCCTTGAAACAGACATTTTAGATACAAATCTGGATAACGCACCCAAATTGCCAGCATATTTAATGGCTTCGAGTAAATAATTACATCTTACAATACTGATGGCATGAACAAAGTCAACCTTATTTTTGCTTTGCCAATTTTCCAGAAAATGAGAAAAGGATTTTATATCTGGTTTAATATCAAAAACATAAGCCAGTGTTAATCCAAAAACGGTATAATATGGATCAGCTTTTCCTGATCGATCCACAAAGCCACCATCAGGATGCATTTTAGAAGCAACAAATGAACGGACTAACTCAAATGCTTCGCTACTTAACGAACCAGCAGCGTTTTCCAGCGAATTTAAAATTTTAAAGTTAACTTTAGGCATTATTGCTGAGGCAGTATCTTGTTTAACAACCTGAATAATAATATTTTAATTGAGGTATTGCTGAGCGCAGACAAAGATTCAAAAGCTTTATTTTTATAATCTTCCAAAAATGATTTTGCTTCATCAATAGCATTATTTTCCCTGGCCATTTTATATATTTCTTTTGCATGGCCATTGCTGTTATCTGTAAGTTTTTGAAAATAAGCGTCTAACCTTCCTGGCAACTTTTCATTTAAAATTGCCAAAACCAGAGATGGCCTCAAAGCAGCAATATCGTTGGCCAATTTATCCGGGTTAAAATCTTCTAAATCATCTTTTATTTGATAGGCAAGACCCAATGCATGACTGTATTTTTCAAAAACCAGAAGCACTTCATCACTCGCCGAGGCTGCAATTCCACCAAACTTAAGCGCAACTTCAAAAGCTGGCGCTGTTTTATTTGCAAAAATGTTCATTATTTGAGCAACTGATGGCATTTTATGTTGGTTTTGCCATGCCAGTTCCTCGCCCTGGCCCAGACAGAGTTTCTGATGCCCATGCGATGCAGTTTTTAGTAATTGCTGAATTTTAACAGGTTCCAATTCGGATTCGGCAATTAACTGATATCCATAACTTAACAACAAATCGCCTGTATTTAAAGCAATAGCAGAATTGTGCTCTTTTAGTAAAGATGCTGCTCCATATCTTTCGGTATCATTATCAACAATATCATCATGCGCCAACGATGCTTTATGAAAGCTTTCAACAGCGATTGCCAGTTTTGCAATGGATTCATTTACAGCAATTTCATTATTGCTTAAAGCCTGGTACACTGACAACATAATCATTGGCCGCCAGCGCTTTCCGCCAGCCTGCAACCATTTATTGGCAATTTGAATGCTGCCATCCAATGCTGGGAAAAGCTTGTTCAAATAAACATTTTCAAACCATGTGTCAACCATCTTTTTTGAATGCCTAAAATCTGGCCTGAAGCGATTATTAGTATTGCTTTTAAGCTGAAGTACTTCACTCAACCAGCTTTCATCTACCTTTGAATCCTTGCAATCGGAATTAAAAAGTGGAATTGCAATTGAAGGAATTGCCTGTTGCAGGGTAAGTGGGAAAGAACGCTCAAAAGAATCCAAACAGGCAACACCCACAACACACTCTATTTGACCAGATTGCAACAAAACACTTACGGCACCGGTTCCTTCGCTAACAATAACATGGTACCCCAATGTTTCGGCCTGCTGAATGTAATTATCGAGCTTGCATCCACCACATTGCGCACACAAAAGGCCCAGTTCATCAATAGAAGCCTTACAGCTCTCAGAATTTCTTACACATTTTGGCAGCAATAGAACCCTCCGGTCAAATGGAATATCAGCAACTTCTTTTTGCCAAACATAATTGTTAATAATGATAAGAATTGTTTTTATATATACCTCATATTCAGGATGATAATTAAGATATTCTTCTGCAATCCGGAACAATTCAGCTTGTTGCAAAGGAGGAATCAAATTTCGTTTTTCTAAAAAATCAGCTATTGATTTTCGTAATTGACGTAATTCAATTTCAGTCTGAGGAACTATATTTTCAATTTTAATCAATTGTTTTTCTATCATGTTTTTAATAAATTCAGAATCATCCATATGCACCAAAGCCAAAAAACCAATTCTTTTTAGCAAAACGATACATCCAGCTTTTTTCAGGAATTTCTTCGCCCTGAATATGATGGCCTGGTAATTTATTCATTTTTTGCAATTCATCAAATGCTGCATTCCTGCTTGACGAATCATATGCTTGAAGTCTATTCATCAGGTTATCAAGCGCATTTGGTTCATCCAACAAAATACAGCCTTGCGTAATCACGGGAATTTCAGTTCGTAATGTTTTCAAAAATACAGAATTTTCAATGGTTTCAACCAATGCTTCGCCGGTTCCTGCATTATCCAATGCAAATTGGATGGGAGGACAGAACTCTATATCCCCCTGAGTATTAATATGATGGCTAATGCCCACAGCGCCAGGACAAAGAGCTTTGCCTTTATCATCCCAATAGGTGTCAATAATTACAATTGGGGCTTTTTGTCTGATATCAACAATAAATTTCCTCAATTCCAAAATTTCATCTTCCGATAAGGCCAGCTCTGTACTCGGATTTGCCCCTACCGGACGAAAAATGTAATACCACAAATAATGAACACCTCGTTTAATACATTGATTAACAAAATCTTCACTTACTAATTCCTTAAAATTAGATTTACATACACTTGTAGCAGTCCCGGTGATCAATTTATTGTTAATACAGGCTTCAATCCCATTCAAGCTTCTGTTATACACACTTTTTGCACCCCTGCGAACATCACTGACATCAGCCAATCCCTCAATACTTATAAGCGGAGAAACATTACCAAGTTTTCTGAGTTTTAGAGCAATTTCATCAGTAATTAAAGTACCATTTGTAAAAAGCTGAAAATAACAGTCGGGATGCTGTGCGAATACATCAAGTAAATGTGGATACATTATGGGTTCGCCCCCCAAAATGCCGAAAAAATAAGATCCTTTGCGTTTGCTTGAATTAATAATATTGTTGAGTATTTCCGGCGACATCCCGCTGGATTTATTATCAATACTTACCCAACATCCCTGGCAGCTTAGATTGCACTGATTGGTAACGGAAATCATCAGGAATGCAGGGAAAAGTTCTCCTTTTTTAAGCCGCTTTTTATATTTTGAAATTGCTTGCATTGCTTTCCAGCCCAGATTGTATGAAAATTTCCATAACAACCTGAAATCAACGCTGGTAAACATTCTTTTTCCGAGAGAAAATATCATATTAAAAATTAACTTATTTGTGTATATTTCGGTGTTTTTGAAGTTAAAGAAAAGATGGTCAGCTAATCTTTTTTATTATTTTCTTTATTTTTGCATGCCTCCCGTTCCTTATCCGCAAGTGATAATTGATCTTTCATTAACGCAATTCCGCTGGTTTTTCGTCTGTTGGCCAATAATTTATATACATCCTGGCTTTGCTGTATCTGATTTAGAAAATTTCCACCGTCGAATATTGGCAACTCTCCTTTGCCCCCATCTATAGGACTTTCATGATGTTTTGGAAATACAATGGCGTTTGAGGGGCAAGTGCGAGCACAGGCAGGGCATAAATCCTTGCAGTTTGCGGGATTTTCAACAACAACCATCCCATCATCATCAAGCGCATAAACACCAAAGAGGCAAAAATTCATACATTTTTGGCACGAAGTGCAGAGGTCATAATCTAAAACCGGATACCAGGGTTTCCAATCATGCTCATATTTGATTGTTTTTGGAGCGCCTTTTTGTATTTCTTTATCATCCAGTATTTCGGGTGAAGATTCTGCTGCATTATAAAATTGAAAAGTATTTGGCACATCGTTGGAACTGATTTTGGCCACCAGATTTTTCATAGCCTTTGGCTGACAACCAATAAAAACCGGTTCTTTTCCTTTCACCAAATCACCTAACTGAACTTCATTTTTTGCAATAGAACCACATAAATCCTCAACAAACGTATATGATAATTGAGCTGCATCCAGCTTTTCTTTCCAATCAGAAACCGATTTTTCACTTATTTTATGTCCTTTTTTGCACGCACAAAGTATTATTTCACTCATTTTTGATTTGTAATAATTATTTTGCTACTAATTAAATCATAATGTTTTAAAAAACAGTGCTTTTATTTGTTAAAAGATCACAAAATATAGGATACATGGTACGATGGTAAAAAGAAATAATTTTATTTATCAATCAAATATGGAAGGAGGGCACTACAAATTTCCTTTTTTATCTTTAAACTGGCTGTTTGAAAAGTAATGGAAGATCTTTATAATTTATGAATGACATTGTACTGAATATCAGCAGATTATTCGCTCCGCTCCCCGAAAATCGGAGCAGGCTATGAGAAAAGTTGCTTCGTCATTCTTCCTACCAATGACAGATTTACTCAAATATCTGATAAACTGTTGATTGAACATTTTACTTCATTAACAGCTTTTCGAAAAATGTATATGCGGGAATAATCATTAGATTAAGAAGCCCCGAATCGCCTTCGGCAAGCCTGTGGCGATCGAAGGAAGCGGGCGAAAGCAATAGCACAGGGCACGTGTCCGACAACTGGCGGAACGCCCTGTGTGTAAATTATCATCTCCACGAAATGCCCGCGAACGAATCTTAAATAAAGAAATTATTATTCCCGGGCATAATGGTGCGTGGGTTAAATTAAAAAAAATCCTCCTATTTCGCCGGAAGTGATAACTCTTTTCAACTAATCATTCTTGCGCCGGCGTGGTAATATTGCCAATTTAACCCGGTGCTTCCGCCGGTAGTCGGACAAGCCGCACCGGGCTATTGCTTTTGCCCTTTCAGGGCATTTCATTGACAGGTTAACCCAAATGCACGATAAACCATAGATTGAATATTTAGTTCAAGTATCAGTTCTCTGCAAATTCCATCCTGTCATTAGGCTTTGCTGATTTAAATTTTAAATCTTACCACTCGCAATGACGAATAATATGAAAGGTTGCCCAATAAAAAGCAGCCCTCCTAAAATATTTTAAAATATATTGTTATTATTCCTTTATCTCCTCAAGCAGCACTTCCACTGCTTTACTAAGTTGCTGATCTTCTCCGTTTACAGCCTTCTCATATTCATTTACTTGCATAATATCCGGCTCTAATTGGTTATTTTCAAGATAGTTACCATTCATATCTTTTGATCCAACCTCTGGGATTCCAAAATACAAGGTATTATCGGGCAAAGTTTCCCACCATACAGCAGTCATTGTGCCAGGAACTGGCATTCCAATAAGTTTCCCAATCTTTAAGGTTTTGTAAACATACGGGAATGCATGGGCATCGGAATAATTGCTTTCGCTCATTACCACAGCAGAAGGTTTTGTCCACCTTCCCATAGGATCCCAGCCCATTTTTACACCTCTGGGCCAATAAGTTACATACATTTCACCACTTAACAAGGTAGCCAAATCATCATGAAGCCAACCGCCACCATTAAATCGGGTATCAACTACAAGTGCTTGTTTTTTAGCATTTCTGCCAAGTACATCACTGTACACATCCCTGAAACTGGAGCTATTCATTCCTCTAACATGTGTATAGCCAAGCTTTCCATCGGATAATTTTTCAACGCTTTCCCTACAATTTTTAACCCATCTCTCATAAAGTAATTGGCCTTCAGCCTGGTTATTAATTGGTTTAATAACTTCGTCCCAACGTTGATTAGTGCTCGGGTTGAAAAAAGAAATAAGCGTGGCTTTATCAACT
>JARGGF010000282.1 GCA_029210905.1 Bacteroidales bacterium
GTTGCTTGGTCTAGTTTACTTTTGCAAAGAATATTAAAGATACAAAACTTTAATTAATCCACACATTAAAAATTCCAAAATTGCATTTTTTCTTTGCCTTTGCCAGTGAGCAACTTAGAGTACTTAATACTCCTCACTTGTCCATAATTGAATTACTGCATACAACCATAGAATAATCGTTGAAAGCAGATTATTATCCGCAAATTTTAATAATAATATCAATACAGTTATAATAATGCCCAGGGATTTTGTTTTAGCATGTATGTAAACTAAACAGGCAGACCGAGAGGCCTGCCTGTGTCCCTTGAAAAAGGATATATTGAGGTAAACGACTATGGATTAATTGTTTGCCTTTTCTGTGCTTGAATAAACTTTAGGTATCCCCGATCAATTAATTTTAAAATAATGAGTTGTTACCGTCAGATTCTATTTCGGTTGCCCTATTTAGTTTTTTAACTTTTTTCCCACTACTGAATGTATAATTAAACTCTATTGCAAATAAATAATCAGTTTTAACCACACCTTCCCATGAATCATATAATTCAGGGGTTTTAGTTTCGTTCTTACTGAAAGTAAACTCCTTAGTATATGGTGGAAGATAGAATAATTGCAGCTTGCCATTTTTAAATATTTCTTTTTCAACAGCAATTATCCATAACAAATCCCGCGATGTAGTTTTTTGATAACTTATATAGGGTGATCTGTAATTCATCATCATCATAAAATTCCAACTTTTAAAGAAAGTCATTATAGAGTTTACATTGGTCTGATAGGAAATCTTTTCTTGTTTTTCTTCAGGCAATGCTGAAAAACTATTGTCGCTGTAGATAATTTTGTTTGCAATACTTGCAAAGCCGGTTAATCTCCACCATTTAGCTAGTTTAAAAGCATAAGTCAGCGATAGTCCATATTCCCATGATTTGCCTATATTATCAACCACTGTTTCTGTAACATTACTGGCATTAATAAAACTTACTTGTTGGAAATCATCAGTAAGATATTTGGCATAAAGTTTAGGCGAAATCATATTCGACTCAAAGTTTTTAGAATATACCAGTTCAATATCATTGGAGTAGGAGGGTTGCAAATCAGGGTTCCCTTTTGAAACATGCAAGGAATCATACCAGATTTCAAATGGGTTCAATTCGTCAATTCCTGGCCGGTAGATTCTTCTGCGTAGGTTTAACTTGATGCTCTGTGATTTTTCAAACTGGCGGATAAAGCTAAGATTTGGAAGCCAGCAAATATACTCATTATCAGACTTTTCATCGATATCAGACTTGGAATATTCTGTCCTTAGACCAGTCTGAATGGTTAATTTATCAAATTTATACGAAAAGTTGGCGTAGGCTGCCTGCCTTAATTCATTGTATTTAAATGTGTTCTCTATAGCATCAGAAGCACCTTTTTGTTGATTATCATACCATTGATAATAAGTTTTTGAACCAAGTTCGAGTTTGCTTTTTGTAAAATTCTGTGTGTAATCCAGCTCAAATTTAGCAGTATTCCTATGGTTGTTAATGATTTCTTTGCGCAGGTATTCGTCCAGAATATCGCCGGAAACAACATCTAAAATCTGATGCCTGAATTCATTATTGTTTCTTCCGGAATAATCGTAATAAGCAGCCTGGGCAGTCAATTCCTGTTCCGGATTATCAAATTTTCGCTTGTAATAAAGTGAGAAATAATTTGAATTTCCTTTTTCATCAATGCCTTGATCAATCAGTTCCCTGCCTATTAATACATCATTAAACAAATGTCTGCTATCAAATTGAAAATCAGTATATAATGCTTGATGAATACTGTAATTACCTAAAAAATTAAGGCTATTCTTGTCGTTTATGAACCAATCAATTCCGTAATTTAAATTATTATTTAACCAGCTAAAATCGCCGTCCCCCCTCTTTATTTGTTGGTCAATTGTATTATTTACAGTTTTGATTGTATTTGTTTCCTGAAAACCAGTAAACTTTTCAAAATGCATGCGATTTGCTACATAAATTCTAACATTTGAATAGCCATAATCAAGACTGGCTGATGGATTCATAATATAATTTGGTGGAGAAGGAATATCTGCACCAATACTACCACTTAATCCAAATCGCTTTTCTTTTTTCAGATAAATGTGAATAATTCCTGAAACATCAGCATCATATTTTGCTGAAGGGTTTGTCATGGTCTCTACCCTGTCAATTGTTGAAGGGGCCAATTGTGCTACAAAATCTTTATCGCGTTGAATATCATCTACAAAAAACAGTATATCAGAACGCCCTTCTAAAGTTACATTGTCTTGAAAATCAACACTTACTGACGGTATATATTTTAATACATCAAGTCCGTTTGAGGACACTTCATGTATTTTGTCAGTAACATTATAAACAGTGCGATCGACCTTTTCCTGGCCTTTTAATTTATCTTCTTTAACTGTCACTTCGCCAAGTTCGGTATCTGTTGCACTGATGCCAATGGTTCCAACATTTACTTTATCCGGGGCATTTGAAAGTGAAACTTTATTAACCGTTTTATTTTGATAACCAATATAACTAATTTTCAGGTAATAATCATTAGGGCGGAGCCCGCTAATATCAAATTCACCTTTGTCGTTAGTAATTGCGCCTTTTACAAGGCTTGAATCCATTTGATTGTATACAGCAACATTTGCAAATGCTACAGGCTGCTGGTTTTTATCATCAAGAATTTTGCCTTCAATTCCCAGATTGTCTTGTGCCATAAGATGGTTTGCACCCATCAGTAGGAGCATAATTAAAAGAGTCGTTAATTTTTTCATAATCGTTACCATTTAATTTAAAACTAGCTATAGAACATAGTTCTATGTTATACCATGTATTGTGTATAAAAAAAATCGAAACATAATATATTTCGTTGAAGCACAATTACTTGTGCCATAAATTAAATGGTTAATGAGGTAATAGGTAAAAGCAGAATATAATTATTTGCCTTTTTATTTTCTTTGACGACTGAACAGGTGTTTAAGTTACATTTGTTAGCAAATAAAATCTAAAAAATTTGTAAAGTATACATAATCAATGCTTTATATTTTTAATAAACCTGCTCAGCTTACAAATCAATTGCACAAATTTCTATAATAAGAAAATGAAACTAAAACTTAATTAGGTAGGAAGTTATAAATAACCGGTGAATGACAGGTTTTGCAGTTTGTATATTCTTGTTTTCTTTTTATTGCTTTGCATCAATGCATTACATGCAAACAAAGGAAGGCTCTATAAAGTGATAACTTTATCTACATTCCATTGATAATGAACAATATCAGCCATCGATCCAATATTGCCAACTTTAATTTTATCTAGCAGGTCATAAAAGTTAAGACAGGTTTTGCACACGATTAATTTTACACCATTTTGTTCAAGTTTTTGGAGTGATGCTATAAAAAGCGAATTTTCAACAACAGTTTTAACTCCTTCTCCATAAAATAAAATGGCGTTTGGCAGAAGGCTCTCGTCAATTAATAATTTCAAATAATTAGAAAGGAGCAACTGACTCAATTCTGGTTCGGCATTACTCATGCCATTTGAGGTGATCATCACAACACTTGATTTTTTTGGGATTTCGGGCATAAAAATTATAAGTTTCTATTTATGAATTAATGCTAATATGCTTAGATAAATAATATTAAAGCCTAGAATTATTTTTGAGCTTTTACTAATCGTATTCCAAATTCTTCCATATTTATCATTCGCTTTTTATAAAGTGATCCAATCGCTTTTTTAAAGTTTTTTTTACTGGTTTGAAACAATTGGTATATTTTTTCAGGATCAGATTTGTCAGTCAACTCAAGAAAACCTTCGTTATGATTTAAATAATCGAGTATTTTTTGCGACATGGTATCTTGCTTCTCAAAACCTGGTTTTTCAAGGCAAAGATCAATTTTTTCATCGTCACGCACCTTTTTAATGTATCCTTTTAATCGCTGCCCTTGTTTAATGGGCTGAAATACCTCGTTTTCGTATAAAATGCCAGTATGAGTGTTGTTAATTATGGCTTTATATCCTAGTTCGGTCTTGCTTACAATAAAAAGGTCAACCTCTTCATTTTCAATAAATTCTGGCGGCAGATTATCCAGGAAACGGTTTATTTTTGTTGAAGCAACAATTCTTTCCGAGTCGCTATCCAAATATATATAGGCAACGTATCTTTTTCCGGTTTCCATTTTATGGCCTTGCTCCCTGTAGGGAACCAGTAAATCTTTTGGCAGGCCCCAATCAAGAAAAGCCCCTACTGTGGATACTGAAACTACCTTCAACAAAGCAAAATCGCCTACCATGGCTTTTGGCGTTTCAGTGGTTGCAATTATCCGGTCTTCAGAGTCCCTGTAAATGAAAGCGCTAATTACATCCTCTGGTTTGCAATTTTCTGGCACATAGCGCTTTGGCATTAATATTTCACCACGTTCTCCACCATCGAGATAGATTCCGAAATCAACTTCTTTAACCACTCGTAATTCGTTTATTTTACCTATCTCTACCATCTATATTAATTTTTTATTGGTCCTGTGCTTTATCTTTTTTCTATTTCCGGTTTCATACATGAGTGCATTGGTAACTGGTCATTAGTAATTAAATAGCAAACTTATGTCTATCTGCTTACCGAGCAGAAGTACCAATTTCTTCATCACCCTCCAACCTTCTTCACTTTAAATCCCTTATTTTGAAGAATTTCTATTACCCTGTCTACAAAATCACCCTGTATAATTATTTCACCGTCTTTAACTGAGCCACCAACGCCACATTTACTTTTTAATTCTTTGCCCAGTTCTTTTAGATCATCTTCTTTTCCAATAAATCCAGTAATCAGGGTCACAGTTTTTCCTTTGCGCTGTTTTTTATCCCGCTGTACTTTTAGATTTTGTTTTGATGGTTCAAGGGTGTCTGGCTCCTCATCACCTTTACTGTGCTCGTATTCATAATCAGGGTTGGTTGAATAAACCGTTCCTAATCTGTCTTTCCAGTCTTTTGCCATTATATTTTCAGATATGAGGTTTTAGTAATGAGATATGAGATTTTAGTATTTAGATCGCAGAGTAAACTCCCACTCCTTCGGTCTGAGGGGCACCTTGACTCTATGCGTAGCTTTTATTGAATAAGAATCTTCCATAAAACTATTAACTTATAACTTCATTTTCATCTCTCTTCTTTAAACTTTTGTCTTTTTACTTTGCTCTTTTGTCTTTAATCCCCGGATTCCAAATCAGTTTTTCAAAGTTCTGAATTTGATCGTCAATAATTTCTATTCCTTCTGATTCAAGTAATTCCCTCATTGTATTTGAGTTAGCAAAGTGGTGTTTTCCCGTAAGTAATCCTTTACGGTTTACAACTCTGTGGGCTGGTACGTAAAGCTTTTCCGAACCACATTTGTTCATTGCCCAACCTACCATCCTTGCTGCCTGTGGAGCACCAATGTGCTTTGCTATAATGCCATATGTACAAATCCTGCCAAACGGAATTTGTCTTGCTATTTCATATACTTTTTCAAAAAAACTCTTTTCTTCCATTTCAATTGGAAAATAGTCATTATGTCATTGTTCATTAGTTGGTTGTGCGACTAATCAATTGTCAGTAAGCCTTAATTTTTCTCAATGACTAATGACCAGTGACCAATTTCTAGTCTTTATTTTTTACTCATATCAAACAGCGTATCTTTTTCTGCTTTGGTCAGACTATCATAACCATGCTTTGAAATTTTATCAAGGATTTTGTCAATTTCGGCCTGCGTGGTAGCTTTTTTCTTATTGTATTCCAAATCACTGGCGACTTTTTTGTCCGAAATATCTGAAGATGGTGGTCCAGTTTTCCTAAACTTGCTTGAAGCCACCTTCATTTTTGGTCTTGATTTAAACATACTGAAAATATAATCCATAGTTGCAGAAAAACCTTTAGTAATGTCTTTGCCCTTTTTTAATCGTAATGCAAATAAAAATCCAAACAAAGCTCCCCCTAAATGGGCAATATGTCCTCCGGCATTGCCTTTAGAAATGCTTAGTAAATCAATTACTATAACTACAATTGCAATATATTTTAATTTTACCCGTCCTATAAAGAGCAAACCTATGGAATAATCTGGCACATAGGTACATGTAGCTATAACAATTGCATATACAGAAGCCGAAGCACCAAGTGCAATTGAGCCAGCAACAGCGGGATGAAATGCTGGTATCAGGTTAAAAGCAGCTATATACAAAACTGCCCCACTTAATCCTCCCAGCAAATAAACACTTAACATCCGTTTAGGGATAATAAACTGTATAAATAGTTGCCCAAACCAAAATAACCACAGCATATTAAAAAGAATGTGCAAAAAATCGTAGTGCAGGAACATGTAAGTGAACAGTGTCC
>JARGGF010000283.1 GCA_029210905.1 Bacteroidales bacterium
TAGTATATTTAAAGTATTCTTACTATTCTTATATTGTATTTTTACTTATTCCAAATTTAAATATTAATATTATGTATTAGTAATTTATACATAGCAAATTATTAACCACTTTTTAACAAAAATGAAAAAAAATGAAAAATTCTATCAGAGTAGAGCGTGCTAAAAAAAGGATCAGTCAGGGCGAACTTGCTGATGCTGTGAATGCTACACGACAAAGCATTCATTTAATTGAAAATGGAAAAAATGAACCTAAACTAAATCTTGCCATCCGGATATCTAAATTTTTTGGAGTTAAGATTGAAGATATTTTTGAAACTGAATAACAATTTGTTCAAACCTACTGGTGATTTGTTATCAGAATATAACAATTACATTATTAACTATTACTAATACCAAATAACATGCAACCACTTCTAACTAATTCTTATGTAAAAAATTATGCAGAGGACTGTTCTTTTGATAACTGTCTGGCAAACCCTTGTCTTTGTAATAACAATTCAAACTTAGAACCCATGATAAATGATGAAAAAACCTTGAACAGCAGGGCTAAAAGTACCCCAATAGCCCGCATAAATAAATCGTATGAAATGTCAAATGCTATTTTGTCTGAGAGCTATTTCGACATGGAAGATATGGAAAATACTCTGGAATTTATCAGCGATTATGCCAATGGATACAAAAACGGAATTATCCTGGTAGTAAACGACCAAAGCAAACATGATGATCTACAGTTACTAACAAATGGGCTTAATGAACAATTAAAGCACTTAATTATTTGTAAATCAGTAGATAATAATTCTTCCTTTACTGATTATCCCGAGAAGATAGAAGCTGATACTATTAGCAATGCGGTAAAAACTGCCTATAACAAAGCAACTAATGGACAAGCTATCTTAATACAAGGGGTTGATACTAATTTTGATTTCTATTCATTCCTTTAATTTCAAATATACTTAAAAGGTATATATTAAATCAGTATATACTTATAGATAATATCACAATACTTGTGCTATGGAAAATGTTTCTAAACAACAGCAAATAATCGATTTTTTTCATTTGAAAGGTCCTAAGCCATTAAGTGTGGAACTTAAGATTAAATTCGTTGTTTTCCTTACCATATATTATCCTCTTGCAAAAGTTTTACTTAACGATGGCTTTCTCGCGCTGTTTGCGTTGGCAGTTGTATTGTTCTTGACATATCTTTTCTATCTAAAACCCAGGCAGGATAAACAATCCAGGTATGATAACAGAGTTGCGCCTGATGTATTGAATAACTGGTTGCTTGAAAGCTGTAAGACTAAAATTCTTGAAAGAGCCATCGATTATCTCGAAATAGAAACAAAAAACATGAAACCTGAGCAGTTTATTGTTATTCCGTATCCAGTGTTTCATAAAACAAAAAATATTAAAGACGAGTTTATTCTTCGGGAAAAAACGGAAATTCTACCAAATAAACAAGCAAAAGGTTCAGAAGAAACACCAGACGAATATTATAATTATTCTTACTGGAATATTCAGGTACTGATATTAAGCAAAAGTTATATCAGTTTTTATTTTTGCGGATACAATTGGCTGAGAGATGAAATAATCAATGAGCGCTCCAATGAATATTTCTATCAGGACGTGGCTACCGTAAAAACTGAGACCAATGAAGTTTCCTTTTTATCAAAATGGCATGAAGAGCCTATTACTGAAGCCCGGATTACAAAAATTATTCACAATTCGGGCGACATACTGAACTTAATTACAGAAATACCTGATTTGAAACAGCCACCCAAAACAATTGTGGATATTGAAAAAATTGAAAAAACAATCAGAATGTTATTACGTCATTCGCGCACCATTGATGAAAGCAGGAAACAGGTTAGCATAAATTTTAAACACGAAATGCCCCAAAGAGCACCTATTGAGTTATAAAGCCGAGTCAAAATTATTATCTTTGACTTAAAAACTTATGGATCAAAGTGCTTTCCTTGATAAAGAATTTGTGCCTTATAATCTTGTTCTTGAAAAAGCAATTGGAGATATAGAAAATGATTGAAATCAAGTTAGAGAACTGATACTTTCGGATTTAAAATTTCATCATTGATTTGCTTTAATTTAATCTTCTGTACAAAATATAACGAAAGTATAGCTAAAAATGCTCCTGCAATAAACGGAATCTTGTAATTATAAACCCAGAGCAATCCACCCACCACTGGTATAATTACTGCTGTTAAGTGATTTATTGCAAATCCAACGGCAGTAGAAGGAGCAATATCTTCCGGGTCAGCAATCTTTTGTAAATAAGTAT
Source organism: Bacteroidales bacterium (assembly GCA_029210905.1). GTDB lineage: Bacteria > Bacteroidota > Bacteroidia > Bacteroidales > NBLH01 > NBLH01. Next base: position 2,294 of record JARGGF010000283.1, read on the forward strand.
TTATGCCTATGGCAAAATTGAAAAAGATGTGATCTATCAGATATAGAACCCCAATAATCATTCGGTTATCAATGAATACATAACCTGAAAATACAATAAATAATCCAATATATTCAAAACTCAGCACCTTCCTTTCGCCAAATAAGTTAATTGACTTTCCGATCACCGGATTTACAAAATAAGAGATGACATTATTCAGCACAAATAAAACTACAATTTCTTTAACACTGTAGTGGTATTTTTCAACCAATAAAAATACTGCAAATACAATAAATATTTGTCTACGTGCACCGCTTAATAAGTTCAGCACATAAAAAAGCCAGTATTTTTTCTTTAAAATTAATTTTTTCTGCTGGGGAATGGCTTCTTTTTTTACCGGTCTCATAAATATGGTAACTATGCCAGAGCCCACTACAAATAAACCGATTAAAAGAAAGCTTATTTTATAACTTACATAACCCGATAAAAACCAAACAATTGCGCCAATTACAATATTTCCCAGAGCGCCAAAAGAACGCAATTGTGCCATTACAATAGGTGATTGTTTTTCATTAAAATGCTGAAGAGTTAGTGATTTATTAGTGGTTTCAAAATAATGAAAACCAACTGACATTAAAATTGTTGTGAGCGTTAATCCAATAAAATCAGGGAAATATCCGGTAAGCGCAATACCTCCACCCATGAGTATTAATGAAAGTGAAGCCAACTTATGTTCCCTAATCACCATCATCACATAAACGACCAAAAAAACCATCAGGCCGGGCAATTCCCTGAAAGACTGAACAATTCCTATTTCAAGTCCGTTTATTCCGGCTTTTTCTACTGCAAAATTATTTAACAATGTTCTCCATCCCTGAAATCCCATCATAGCTGTTAACACAAGGATGAGTAGAAATGGATACATTGGATTTTTCCTAATTTCCTTCAACATGGCACTTGATAATAAGCGAACAAAAGTAACAATAAAAAAATTCAGATTAATTGAATAAATAGCGGTTCAGCTGCAAAACGTTGATTTGATGCACTATGTGTTTGCATTATGGATTAAATAAATCGGTGAGTAAAATAGTAATCATCTACATATATAAAAATTTTATTATATTAGCACAACCTAACCTAAATATTAAAGAATATGTGTCTTGCTGCACCCGGTAAAATAGTATCTATCGACACAAGTAATCCAGATCTACGTATGGCCAAAGTAGATTTTGGCGGAATTATCAAGGACATTTGTATTGAATGGCTTCCTGAAGCTGAAATTGGCTCATATATTTTGGCCCATGTTGGAACTGCCTTAAGCGTTGTTGATGAAACTGATGCGCTTGAAAGCATCCGCACTATTAATGAAATTGGAGATTTACTTGAGAAAGAAGATGACACCAACAAAATAACTGATTAATGATTAACTGAAAATTCTGATTGTGAAATACATTGATGAATATCGCGATCCTAAACTGGTTAAGTTACTGGCATTAAAAATTAAGCAGGTAACAAAAGAAAACTGGACCATTATGGAAATATGTGGAGGCCAGACCCACTCTATAATGAAATATAGTCTTGAAGAGTTTCTTCCTGAAAACATTCAATTAGTGCACGGACCCGGATGCCCTGTTTGTGTTACCCCTCTGGAAATAATTGACAAGGCGGTAAACATCTCTTTGCAATCTGATGTGATATTAACTTCATTTGGCGATATGCTTCGTGTTCCTGGCTCTGGGCTGGATTTATTAAGTGCAAAAGCACTAGGTGCAGACGTAAGAATGGTTTATTCTCCACTTGATGCTGTATCAATAGCCGCTTCAAATCCAAATAAAAAAGTTGTATTTTTTGCTGTAGGATTTGAAACAACAGCTCCTGCTAATGCTTTAGCCGTATCTGTTGCAAAAAAACAAAACCTTAATAACTTCTATATTTTATCATCACATGTTTTGGTACCTCCTGCTATTGAAGCAATTATGTCGGCTCCTGAAGTAAGAATTCATGCATTTTTGGCTGCCGGACATGTTTGTACAGTAATGGGGTATAATGAATACATTCCTCTTACAGAAAAATACAAAATTCCAATTGTGGTTACCGGCTTTGAACCTGTTGATATATTACAAGGAATACTTGCAGCTGTTGAACAATTAGAGTCAGGCAGCTATGAACTCGAAAATCAATACTCAAGAAATGTAAAAAAAGAGGGTAATATAAAAGCACAAGAACTATTAAAAGAGGTTTTTGATGTGGTAGATAGAAAATGGAGAGGAATTGGACTTATCCCTAAAAGTGGATTGAATCTTAACGATAAATACAGCACCTTTGATGCTGAAAAACATTTTGATGTTAAAAATATTCAGGTTGAAGAACCTTTAGAATGTATTTCTGGAAGTGTTTTGCAGGGTTTGAAAAAACCCTTTGAATGTAGTGCTTTTGGAACAAAATGCACACCTGAAAAACCTTTAGGCGCACCAATGGTATCTACAGAAGGGGCCTGTGCAGCATATTTTCATTATAAAAAAACAGAACTAATGCAAAACTAGCTTTTATAAAAAAGCTGATATTCTGATAATTTTATCAAAATTATTATGGAACTAAATTGCCCGATACCAATTACACAATATAAACAAGTACTGCTTGCTCATGGCGGTGGTGGAAAACTATCGGAGCAATTAATAAGTAAATTATTTTTGCCACAGTTCAATAATCCATTGCTTAATCAGGAACATGATGGAGCCATTATTGATTTTAATGGGACACGACTGGCTTTCTCAACGGATTCATACGTTGTTCAACCTTTATTTTTTCCGGGCGGTGATATTGGAGAATTGGCTGTTAACGGAACTGTGAACGATTTGGCTTGCTGTGGAGCGCGTGCACTTTACCTTTCGCTTGGGTTCATCATTGAAGAAGGTTTTAGCATGGATGAACTATGGCAAATTACACAATCGATAAAAAGGGCTGCGGACCATGCAGGAGTGCAGATAGTTACAGGAGATACTAAAGTAGTGGACAAAGGCAAAGGAGATAAGATTTTTATTAACACTTCTGGTATAGGATTAATTGATAATCATGTAAATATAAGCAGCTCAAAATTAAAACCCGGAGATGATATTATTATCAATGGCAATATTGCAGACCATGGCATAACCATTATGCTTCAACGGGCAGAATTGCAATTTGACAATGAAATAAAAAGTGATACTGCCCCATTAAATGAAATGGTCCAATCTGTTTTAGAAATTTCAGAAAACATCCATATGATGAGGGATCCAACGCGTGGAGGCCTTGCCAGTTCCTTAAATGAAATCACAAAAAAAGCCAATCTTGGAATTGAGCTTTATGAAGATAAAATTCCTATTGCCGAAAATGTTAAAAATGCCTGCGAACTCTTAGGCCTTGACCCCCTTCATATTGCTAATGAAGGAAAAATTCTCTTTTTTGTGGATCCTGATGATACACAAAAAGTACTTGCTAAGATGAAGAATCAAAAATATGGAGAAAAATCTTGTATTATTGGAAAGGTAGTTGAAAAAGATCCTGGTTATGTAAGAATGAAAACCACAATTGGTAGTACCAGGATAGTAGATATGATTTCGGGAGAACAATTACCAAGGATTTGTTAAATAAAAACTTATGGTTGAATTGATTTTATGAAGTATTAATTGTTTATGATCATTTACATTTGAATTAAAGGAATATATTACCGTGTCGCCATCAAGATCCATATCGATAATTACCCAGAACGAAGGAATGCGGGCCATCATTGCTAAATTGCAGAAAGTAGTCCACACAGATAGTTCCATTTTGTTAATAGGTGAAACTGGTGTAGGTAAAGAAATTTTTGCTGAATACATTCACCGAAGCAGCAACAGAAACCAAAATACCTTTGTTAAAATTGGACTGGCATCACTACCTTCAGATTTAATGGCCAGCGAACTTTTTGGATATGAAAAAGGCGCTTTTACCAGTGCAAATGGAACAAAAAAGGGCTTGTTTGAGATGGCCGATCAGGGAAGCATATTTTTGGATGATATTGATGATGTGCCACTTGATATACAAGCAAAATTACTG
>JARGGF010000284.1 GCA_029210905.1 Bacteroidales bacterium
TTTATTTTAATAGAGAAAATTCCTCTATTAGCAGAAATGTACATTTTATTATTCTAAACAAGTGTTAAATAATAAATTGGACATCAGCAGTTATAATATGTTTATATATAGATATATACGCTTATTTTATATCTTGAGAATTATAGTATTTGCGAATATATATCATTTAGCGGAAATTCCTCTTTTAGAGAATTTCAATAGATTTGTTTAAACCAATAATCAAATCAATGATGCAAATAGTAATTTCAAATGACAAGTTAAAGGCCTACCAGGATATTTACACTCCTGAAGCTCTGAGCGCACTTGAAGCGCTTGCAGACTTAAACGCTGAACAGAAGCAGCTGATGGAAAAGCGAAATAAAAGACGCTTAGAAAGGCTAAGTGGTAAAATGAATGTAGATTTTTTGCCGGAATCTTTAACGATAGGTGAAAATAAGTTGAGCGTAGCCGAAATCAGAAAAGGTAATTTTGAATGCAGTGAAATTCCACCTGATCTAAAAAGACAATGGATACAGGGTACCGGACCTGCGGCAAAACCAAATGCTCCCATTGAATCCAGCATTCGAAATGTAGCATATGCCCTGCTCTCAGGGGCTGATGGCTGGATGTTTGATGGCGAAGATGCGTTGGGTCAAATTAACACCATGTCCTTAGACAATCAACGGAATTTAAAAACTGCAATTAACCGGGATCCTGTTTTTATGAAAGTTGCTGAAAAGGTGGCAGTAGAAATGAACAAATGGGCCGAAGGTTTTTTCTCAAAAAAAATTATAGCAGACTGGCACAAACAACTTGATTTCACTACAATATTATTCCGTGCCCGTGGCTTACATCTTGACGACAGGCATATCAGGACTAATAATGGCGAATCATTTTCTGCATCAATAACCGATGTATCACTCTATATTACAAATAATTACAAAATTTTACAGGAAAGAGGGGCTTCATTAGTACTCTATTTGCCAAAAATCCAGACTGCTGAAGAAGCCGCTTTTTGGGATAAAATACTTACCCGCTTAGAACTTCAGCTCGGAATCAAAAAAGCAAGTATCAAAACCTATGTTTTGGTTGAGCAATTAGAAGCAACCTACCAGTTGTTAGAGATCCGTGCTGCACTTGGATTACGTTTCGTCGGTTTTAATACTGGCAGGTGGGACTATATCAACAGCGTTTCTGATGCCATGTATGGAAACCTGGATTTTATAAACCCTAATATTGAATCCATTACCATGACTTATGCCTACATGGCTGCATATGAAGACAGGGTGCGTAAAGCTGTGAATACACCTGATAAAAATGGTCGTTTTAGTTTGTGGCAAGGAGGTATGGAACCTAATATTCCTGTAGGTTCAGCTGCCGGGATAACCACAAGTATGGAAAAAGCTCTGGCAGGAGCTCAGCGCGAACAGCGTGAAGGTGCATCTGGCAAATGGGTGGCCCACTGGAAAATGGTGCATGTAATCCGCCCTGTTTGGGAAAGTGTTGGTGCCGATAATCAACTAGGCAGGTCCTTTGAACCACTCGAATATACTCATTCAAATAGTCAGGCATTAAAGCATTTAGATCCGGCACCACTTACTATAAGAGGATGCAGGAACTTATTAAGTGTAGCCCTTCAATATGGAAATGCATTTTTACAAGGATTTCAGGCTGCGGCCCTAAAACCAGCCGATTTTTTCGATAACGACGATATTTTGTACCTGATGGAAGATATGGCTACTGGTGAAATCAGGTTAAGCATTTTATGGGAATGGGTCCACAAGGGAGCCCGACTTTCAGAAAAAGACACCGACCTTGGCCTTGCTGAAGGAACCATCATAACCTTAGAACTATTTAATCAATTACTTTCTGAAGAGTATGAAAAATTACTTAAAGCAAATGATAAAGATGTGTTCAATTATTCCAAAAATACAACGCTTCCAATCGCAAGGGAAATAGTTGTAGAATACGTAAAATCTGATATTAAAGCTCCATGGTATATTGATTTGCTAAATCTAAATTTAAACAACGAGACTTTGGAACTTGCAAGAAAAAGAATTAGGACTTACTACGAAACCCTTTCGCAAACAGGAAACCGGATAACAGAAAACCTTGATTTTAAACTATAAAAAAAATCACAATGAAAACAGAAAAACAACAAATGGAAGAAACTATCACTGAAATGAAAACTTATTTTAACCAACCTCGTTTCAAGGGCATACAGCGGCTGTATTCAGCCAGACAAGTAGCTGAGCAGCAAGGAGTTATTTTTAATGATTATTCGATTGCAAAGCATGCAGCCACTGATTTTTATGAAAGATTAAGGGAACATTTTAATCAAAAAACACAGATAACCACTTTTGGTCCCTATACTCCAAGTCAGGCCGTAATGATGAAACGCGCTGGTATTGAAGCCATTTATATAGGTGGCTGGGCAACTTCTGCAAAGGGCTCTGTTGATGAAGATCCTGGAGCTGATTTGGCAAGTTATCCGCTCAGTCAAGTCCCTGATGAGGCAGCAGTAATTGTACGTGCATTAATTACTGCCGACAGGAACCAGGCATTTCAACGTTATAAGATGACCGATGAAGAACGAGCGGCCACAAAAGCATTTGATTTCCGTTCGTTTATTATTGCAGATGCTGATACAGGGCATGGTGGAGACGCACATGTACGAAATTTAATCCGCCGTTTTGTTGAAGTTGGTGTTACCGGTTATCATATTGAGGATCAGAAGCCTGGAACTAAAAAATGTGGCCACCAGGGAGGAAAAGTACTGGTTTCATGCGACGAACAAATTAAACGCATCAATGCAGCCCGTTTACAACTTGATATAATGCGGGTGCCTGGAATTATTGTAGCAAGAACTGATGCTGAAGCTGCTTCACTTTTAGAAAATATGTCAGATGAAAGGGATCATCCTTTTGTGTTGGGAGCAACTAACCTGGAAATACCCTCGTACAAAAATACCTATCTGGCATTACAAAAAGCATTGCACGAATCAGGTGCAGAAGGTGTAAAAGGTCATATGCTTTACCAAATTTCTGAAGAAGATATGGAGTTTGCTATGCAATGGTTAAAAACTGCAGGTATTATTGAATTCATACAACAATTTAAAAATCAGTTAATTGCCGATCTCGCCTATGAATTTGAACCTGTATACAACGAGATTTCAACTCATTTTGCAAAAGCCTGGGAGTCGGCAGCAGCTGTGGCTACTTATGGCGAAACAGTTTCGAAAATAATGGATCGAAATATTGAAGAAGGAGCCAAATATGAAATAACAAAAGACGAATGGCTGGATTTTGCCAGGCACGCATCCATAAAGCAAGCTTCTCAAAAAGCAAATCAACTTGGATTAGATGTTAAGTGGGACTGCGAATTGGCAAGAACCCCCGAAGGATATTATCAGATTAAGGGCGGCATAGCATATGCCATTGCAAAATCACTGGCTGTTGCACCTTATGCTGATATTTTGTGGATGGAAACCAAAACAGCTAATTTAGCTGATGCTAAAATATTTGCAGATGCCATTCATGCCGCTTATCCCAATAAAATGCTGGCCTATAATTTATCTCCGTCATTTAACTGGGACACCACAGGAATGACTGAGGAAGAAATGAAGAATTTTCCTCTGGAATTAGGGAAAATGGGCTTTGTGTTTAATTTCATCACCTATGGAGGTCATCAAATTGATGGACTGACAACCGATGAATTTGCAAATTCATTATTAACTGAAGGTATGTTATCATTAGCCAAAGTACAAAGAAAACTGAGATTGCTTGATTCGCCATACAAGACACCACAAACGCATGTTGGTGGCCCAAGACTGGATAGTGCGCTTGCCGCATCATCAGGAAGAACTGCAACAACCAAAGCTATGGGAAAGGGATCAACACAATTCCAGCATTTGGTGCAAACTGAATTACCAACCAAAGTATTGGCCGAATGGGTTGAAGAATGGGCAAATCAAAATGGTTTTTCGGCCAAATACTCTGTCAGGCTGAAGCCGCATGTACCTGCTTCCACCATTATGGAATTATCAATAATATCAGATGATCAGCAAGTTGCAAATGTTATCTTCACTTCTCTGACTGATAGAAACCAAAAACACTTTTTATCAATTAGGGATCAGAATATTTTCAGAAACGAACTGCGACAAAAACGTTTAATGACATTGATACAGCTCTTTTTAATGAACAGATATAAGACGCATGCCATGCATTACTTAAGTCCAACAGAAGATAATTTGCAACTTTGTGGAGGGATGCAAAGATTAGGTATCTACTCAAGCGTAAATACCGAAATAGGTCAAATTATTGTAGCTGAAGTAGATACGGAGCACGTAAAAAGTTATCTTGACAATAAAATTCAACTAAGGAAATTGATTAGAAAAGAAGCTTTTGATTCGGTAAGTGTTTAATTTTCAATATCTTCCAATTCATGATTGGCATAGCGGGCTAACTTGCTGTGCCAATTTCTTGTTTTGTGGAAGATATTTTTAGCACTGCAACCCAAAAAATCAGGGTTGATATAAATATATTTTTCAGAACAATATTTCTTTTTTAATACATTTTTTCATGAAAATTTTGGTTTAAAATCTGTTTTAGAATCTTTTATGCTTTAATTTTTATTATATTTATGTTGAGTTTCTGATTTTCTACTTAATTTTCAGATTTGGAACTTCTCAGATAAATATCAAAATAAAGTCTTTTTATAGATAATCTAATGGCATAAATAGAGTTTTTAACTAGTTTTGTCGCAGATTTTATATTTTCTAAATTTAAGCATGAAAAAATATCTAAATATTCAACTGATAATCAATCTACTAGCTGTTATAATTAACTTTTTTCTAATAAAATATAAAGAAAAGGACTATTTAACTATTTTAAAAGCAAAGGCATTTACAGTTGCAAATTTGCTTGGGATAGTTGTTAATCTGCTGTATCTGCTTGTAATGCTAAACGGGCAGGCAGATGTTGATTATTTAACCAGTTTTCTGATTTTTACGATTCTTATAGCCGATCTCATACTTTTACGAATAGGTAAATTTAATATTGCAGGAAATTTATTTACAACGGCACTTATTCTACTTCATTTAATAAAAATAAACTTTTTAAACCAAAATGGAATTAATAAAGAGTTTACTGATGAGTTTTATTTTATTCTTGCTTTTTTGGTATTATGTATACTTTTTACTGAGAATAAAGCTATGCTGATAAATGCCCTATTAATTGTTATAGGTACATTATCTTATTTTTTCATCCATACAGAATATTCCGCAAAAGAAAATATCGATGCTATAATTAACTATGAGTTTGTGGTAATTATAATTGCAGTAGTTTTATATATTATTTCACAAATAATTGGAAAAACAATTGTTTATGCCGACAAAACTGCCGGTCTTTTTGTGGAACAGAAAGAAAAGGCAATTGATGCACTTACCGCTGTTTCGAGTACCTCTGATACTTTGCTTGAAATAAGCAATGAAATAAGCTCAGTTTCTGAAAGCCTGAATGAAAGCACAAATATCCAGGCAAGCAGTATTGAAGAAATGTATGCCTCCATTGAAAAACTCTCAGAGTCAATAGTAAATAATGCAAAATACGCCGAAGAGACTTCAGGTCAATCCTCAGAGCAGGTGATGGTGGTTAGGCGGAGTGAGCGGTTGTTAAAAAGAGTAATTTCTTCCATTCGCGACATTAGTAAACGAATTGCCATAGTTGATGAGATTGCCCGCCAAACAAATCTTTTAGCCTTAAATGCAGCAATTGAAGCAGCAAGGGCCGGGGATTCAGGAAGGGGTTTTTCTGTAGTAGCTGCAGAGGTGAAAAAACTTGCCGAAAAAAGCCAGGCTTCAGCCAAAGACATTATCAGCCTGGTAAATGAAGGAATTTCCGTTTCTGACCAATCATGGGACTATCTTGGGGCAATTGTTACCAGTTCAGAAAAATCAAGGATGTTGATCAATAAAATAGCTGATGCACTTACCGAACAAAAAGATAACATCTCTCAAATAACCATGGGTATGGGTGAGATTAATGACGTAACTCAAATTAATGCAGGGATAGTAGATCACTTATCATCGCAAGTTGAAATCCTTAAAGAAAACTCTACAATTCAGCGAGATATGTTTAAAGATGAGCTTGATATACTTAAAAAAGAAGGAGACGAAGATAATTATTAGATATCAGCTTTGTTTATTTTCTTTTCTTAAATTATGAATTGTTAATTTCTCCCTGATTTTACGAATCTTGATTCCATAATACCTAAGTTGAGCGGTTGGAGCGCTGCGAACAAGCGCTTTACTTATCCGCAGGCGGACCGATTTAGAAAATGTTGTGTTCCACTGAATGAATGAGGT
>JARGGF010000285.1 GCA_029210905.1 Bacteroidales bacterium
ATGCCAGTGGCTGCACGTGAAGCTTCGGTTTATACTGCTATGACAATTGCCGAATATTATCGTTGCATGGGTTTAAAAATTTTATTACTTGCTGATTCAACATCACGTTGGGCACAAGCACTTCGCGAAATGTCCAATAGAATGGAGGAACTGCCAGGTCCTGATGCATTTCCAATGGACTTGCCTGCTATTGTTTCAAATTTTTATGCGCGTGCTGGTTTCGTCTATCTATACAATGGGCAGTCTGGTTCTGTAACATTTATCGGTACAGTTTCTCCAGCCGGAGGAAACCTGAAAGAGCCAGTAACAGAATCAACAAAAAAAGCGGCCCGCTGTTTTTATGCACTTTCTCAGGATAGGGCCGATAGCAAAAGGTATCCTGCTATTGATGCCGTAGATAGTTATTCGAAATACTTAGAATATCCTGAATTACAGGAATATATCAAAGAGAACATATCACATGATTTGTTAGATGGTATACTATTGGCAAAAAACATTTTGATTAAAGGACGTGAAGCATATGAGCAAATAAATATATTGGGAGATGATGGAGTGCCTCTTGATTACCATCAGATTTTCTGGAAATCAGAACTTATAGATTTCGTTATTCTTCAACAAGATGCATTTGACAAAATTGATGCATCAACTTGCATTGAACGTCAGCAATATATGATGAAAAAAGTGCTTGATATTTACAAAGCTAAGCTAAATTTTGACTCATATGAAGAGGTCTCCACTTATTTTAAACGAATGATTAATGTCTTTAAACAAATGAATTATTCACAATACAATTCTGACCAGTTCAAAAAATTTGAGAAAGAGGTGCAAGATATTATTAATGAAAAAACAGCTGTGGCTGAATTAATATCCTGAACCTGAATATGATAAGACAAAAAATGAAAACAATAGCTTTTAAAAAAATATATACAAAAATTGAGCGCATTACCAAAGCAACATGTACCTTGCGTGCTGATGGTGTGGGGTATGAAGAAATGGCATCTGTAAATGGCCGTTTGGCACAAGTAGTTAAAATACAAGGAGATCTAATAACCCTGCAAATATTCTCCGGCACAGAAGGTATACCTACAAATGCAGAAGTAATATTTCTTGGTCATGCCCCTAAACTATTGGTAAGTGATGAATTATGTGGTAGATTCTTTAATGCTTACGGACATCCAATTGATGGAGGGGCAGAAATTGATGGGAAAGTTGTGGAAATAGGTGGGCCATCGGTAAACCCTGTAAGAAGAAAACAACCTTCGGAGCTTATTGCTACCGGAATTGCTGGAATAGACCTAAATAATACACTTGTAACCGGGCAGAAAATTCCTTTTTTTGCAGATCCGGATCAACCCTTCAACCAGGTAATGGCTATGGTTGCTTTACGTGCAAAAGCAGATCAAATTATACTTGGTGGCATGGGACTCACGAATGATGACTACTTGTTTTTTAAAAACATTTTTGAAAACGCAGGAGTACTTGATCGTATTACAAGTTTTGTAAATACAACCGAGGATCCTCCTGTTGAAAGGCTACTTGTTCCTGATATGGCTTTAACTGCTGCAGAATATTTTGCTGTAGAGCAAAATAAAAATGTTTTGGTCCTTTTAACAGACATGACCCTTTATGCTGATGCTTTAAGTATTGTATCAAACAGAATGGATCAAATTCCATCGAAAGATAGCATGCCGGGTTCTCTTTATAGTGATTTGGCAAGACTTTATGAAAAGGCTGTTCAGTTCCCTGAGGGAGGTTCAATAACGATTATAGCAGTTACAACCCTGTCTGGGGGTGATATTACACATGCAATTCCCGACAACACAGGCTATATTACTGAGGGTCAATTATTTTTACGCAAAGACACAGATATTGGGAAAGTGATTATTGATCCTTTCCGCAGCTTATCTCGATTAAAACAACTCGTTATTGGAACCAAAACACGGGAAGATCACCCACAGGTTATGAATGCATCAATTCGTCTTTATGCAGATGCTGCAAATGCAAAAACAAAACTTGAAAATGGTTTTGATTTATCCGATTATGATGAAAGAACCCTGAAATTTGCAGAAAAATATTCTGAACAACTATTGGCTATTGACATAAATATTGATATTGATGAAATGCTTAACACCGCTTGGCAACTATTAAATAGCCATTTTTCAGTAGCAGAAATTGGTATAAAAGCTGAGCTGGTTGAAGAATACGGGAAAAGAAATGGGAATTAGATTTCAATATAACAAAACTGCATTGCAAGGCCTCAATAAACAGCTTAATATGCGGCTTAAGGCACTACCTGTAATTAAAAACAAGGAAACTGCATTACGGGTTGAGGTAAAACTTGCAAAAAATAAGGTGAAAGAACTTGAAGAAGAGCTAGTTAGAAAAACAGAAACCTATTCTAAAGCACCAGGTATTTGGAATGAATTTAATACAAAGCTTATTTCAGTTGCTGACATAAAAACGACTACAAAAAAAATTGCCGGAGTAAAAACACCAGTTCTGGAAGAAGTTATTTTTGATGTTGAGAATTATAGCATTTTTAATAATCCAAAATGGTTTGCTCAAGGAATTTCAATTATAAAAGAATTAGGTACGATCGTATTAGAAAAAGAATTTTTTACCAAAAAAATGGAATTGCTCAGTTACGCCAGAAGAAAAACAACACAAAAGGTTAATTTGTACGAAAAAGTTCAAATTCCAGGTTATATCGATGCTATAAGAAAAATTAAGCGGTTTTTAGAAGATGAAGAAAACCTTTCTAAAGCTTCGCAGAAAATTGTGAAAAATCGTCAACAAAAACAGGAGGCAAATCAATGATAATTCCTATGCAAAAATACAAATTTCTTATTTACCATAAGGAATATGGCGATTTCTTGAAAGAACTGCAAGCATTGGGTGTGTTGCATGTAATTGAAAAAAAAACAGAAATTAATGACGAGGAACATAAAAAATTTCAATTAATAAACCGTATTAATAAGGTAATTAAGTTTCTGGAAAAACGGGAAGTAGAAAAAACAGATAATTGTCCTTACGCTGATGGATTAAAAATAATTGATGAAATAATTTACAAACAAAAGGAATTAACAGAACTTCAGCAGAACCTTGCTTCGGTTAAAAAAGAAATAATCAACACAGAACCTTGGGGAGATTTTTCAAATGAAATTATCCGCAAATTAAACAAGCACAACCTCTTCCTAAGGTTCTTTACTATTTCAAAAAAGAAATTTGATGAGAACTTAAATGAACAACAAAATCTGCAAGTTATAAATGAATACAACAATCGTGTCTATTTTGTTATCATTCAACAAGAAAATGAAGAATTGAATATTGATGCTGACGAAGTTAAATTACCCAAAAACGGTCTTTCTGAAATAAAAAAGAAGGCGGCAGAAATTGAAGAAAAAATCCTAAAGATTAATAACGACCTTGACCACTATTCCGAAACATGCATCCCTTTAATTAAGCGCGAAAGGGATGCTGTTTCTTCAACAAAAGACTTTCTGAAAGTAATTGAAAATACAGAACATGCTGCTGACGGAAAAATGAAAATACTTGAAGGTTGGGTTCCTTCTTCTAATAAAGAAAAAACCAGGGAGTTTTTAAATAAAAATGAAATTCTATATATTATTGATGATGCCACAAAAAATGAGAAAGTTCCTATTCTATTAAAAAACAATAGGTTTAGTAGATTATTTGAACCTATAGGAAAGTTATTTTCTTTACCGTCATATTCCGAGCTTGATCTGACAGTGTTTTTCGCACCGTTTTTTATGTTGTTTTTTGGATTTTGCCTGGGTGATGCAGGTTATGGCCTTCTGTTCTTATTGGGAGCTGGTTTTTATAAGTTAAAGGCTAATAAGGAGATTAAACCATTGTTGTCATTAATACAAATTCTGGGCATAGCCACTATTATCTTCGGAATTATATCTGGGACATTCTTTGGCATTAATTTAATTGAAGCAGACATTAAATACCTCACAAATTACAAAACATTGTTCCTTAATCCTGATAATATGTTTAATCTGGCTATAGTACTAGGAGCCCTGCAAATTGTATTTGGAATTACTATAAAAGCAATAAATCAAATAAAGCAGTATGGATTTAAACACTCGCTTGCAACTTTTGGTTGGCTCATTATTTTATTAGGCAGTGCAATATATGTAACTTTAACAGAACTTGATTATATAGCCACAAACAACAATATTTTATATACTATTCTTTCAGTTGGAGGATTTTTAATAGTGTTTTTTAGTGATGTTGAAATCAGCATAGCTGCACGGATTGGCAAAGGAGTATGGGACATTTACTCAACTGTAACAGGTATATTTGGTGATCTTCTGTCGTACATACGTCTATTTGCATTAGGTCTTTCAAGTGCTATTTTAGGCTTTGTAATCAATGACATTGCCTTGCAAATATTGGATTCGGCCCCCATTATCGGACCTGTGTTTTTTGTAATATTCCTTCTGCTGGGACATGGAATAAATATACTAATATCCTCCTTGGGCTCTTTTGTTCACCCTATGCGGCTCACATTTGTTGAATTTTATAAAAATGCAGGATTTGCAGGCGGTGGAAAAGAATACAAACCTTTTTCAGGAGTAGTTGAAGCAAAATAAATCAGTAAAAATATTTTTAATTAATAATAAGAGAAGTTTTATGACAACAGCAGTGATTTTAGCCTATGTAGGCTTGGCTCTAATGATAGCATTGGCTGGAATAGGAAGTGCAATTGGCGTTTCATCCGGCGGAAATGCTACTATTGGTGCGTTAAAGAAAAACGATGATGCTTTTGGAAGCTATATGCTATTAAGTGCATTGCCTGGAACCCAGGGTTTATATGGATTTGCAGGATTTTTTATTATCAATGCAAAACTTTCAAGCTTTGTAGTTGATGGAGCTTTAACATTATCGATGTATCAAGGCGTTTCTATTTTTGCAGCTGGAGCTGCCTTAGGTTTTGTTGGGCTTATGTCAGGAATAAAACAAGGCAGTGTTTGTGCCTCTGGCATTGCAGGAATTGGATCTGGTTATGATATTTTTGGTAAAACAATGGTGCTGGCAGTATTTCCCGAATTGTATGCTATAATTGCTTTTGCGGCAACATTTTTAATTAGTGCAGGTTTATAAATAAATATTTTCATGTAGTTGTTAGAGAGTATATGTACAAAGTAGCTTTGCGAGACAAATGTTCAGGACAAATTAAGCTTGTAGCACTTTGTAATTAGTCTTTGTAATTCAATATCGTTTAGGTAAGAGTTGTGCTTTTAAAAGCTGGTCACGTGTCCGCTCACCAGGGGATTCACTTGTCATTGGTCATTAGTTCAGGCTTTAATGACCAATTTCTAATAACTAATAACCTTGTCAATTTATAGCAATGAGCTTAACTAAACGACATTGTTTTGTAATTATTTATATTAAGCAATAAAGTGGCAAAATGATATTTGTATGAGCAAATCAAAAATGTATAGTGGTATCTTTCAGCGGATGTTAAATTGGACAGAGCGTGCTGGTAATGCCTTACCACACCCTGCTACATTATTTGCATTATTTGCGGTTTTCGTGCTGATATTATCTGCAATAGGCCACGCTTTGGGCTGGGAAGTTGTCCACCCTGGAACCCATGAAATTGTTAAACCGGTAAATCTTTTATCCCAGGATGGCATTCACCGGATTTTACTTGAAATGGTAACAAATTTTACAGATTTTGCTCCTCTTGGTATCGTGATGGTTGCTATGCTTGGAATTGGTATTTCGGAACAAAGCGGACTGATAAATGCAGGTATCCGTTTGCTGGTATTAAACTCACCCAAAAATCTACTTACATTTGTACTAGTTTTTACTGGTATATTATCAAATTTTGCATCTGATGTTGGATATGTTCTGCTAATTCCTCTTGCTGGTGTAATATTTATGGCAGTAGGCAGGCACCCTATTGCGGGTATGGCAGCAGCTTTTGCAGGAGTCTCTGGTGGGTTCAGTGCAAATTTAGTTTTAGGAACCATTGACCCTTTGCTTGCAGGATTATCTGAGGAAGCTGCAAGAATACTTGACCCGACCTATATTGTAAATCCTACTTCAAATTACTACTTTATGGTAGTATCTACCTTTGTGATTGCCTTTGCAGGGACCTTTGTTACTGAAAAAGTTGTTGAACCACGGCTTGGCATATATACTGGAGGGACAGAAAAAAAGGATAATGTTTTAGATAAACTTTCACAAAAAGAAAAAAAAGGATTAATGATGGCTTTACTCACTCTTATAGCCATCATAGCTATAAGCCTTATCGGTATCATTCCATTTGAAGGTTTCTTAAGGGGAAGTGAC
>JARGGF010000286.1 GCA_029210905.1 Bacteroidales bacterium
CAATAATTTTACTAAAAGATTATCCTGATGGGGCTGTAATACGTGCACATTACCGAGGTTTTACCCATAGTGTAAAATTAAAATGAAGTAAAAAATGACATATTAAATTTCTAAGCTGTGAAAAAATACCTACTAATAGTTATTTATTTGATATTTGGAAAGTTACTACTGGCACAAACTGTATTGCTGCATGAAAAAATTAGCGATTATGACTTTGATGTACCTAAACGTGGGCCAAATTTCAGACACTTTAATCATCTATTTATCGGATTTGCATTCTATGTACCTGAAAATGTAGAGAATGAGATTGAAACCAAACCCGGCTCAACTACAACCCTGGCGGTAGGATGGCGCTATAAATTTAAGCTGACCAACTGGTTTGCAATTGGGGCAGGAATAAATTATACAAATGATGTTTTTAATTTAACCCAAAATGAAAATAAGCAGGTTCCAAATAATATTATACATGAGAGAGAAAAGCTTCGATTAAATAATTTAGGCCCTGATTTTTATCTAAGGTTTAATTTTGGCAAAAGAGGAAATGTTGTAGGAAGGTTTTTAGATTTGGGAGGCTATGCAAATTGGATCTTCAGGGCTAAAGACATATATCTGGATGAGTTAGACAAAACAATGCCACCATACAAAGCAGGTAAACAAAGAGTTATACTTTCAGACTTAGACTATATTGAACCATTTCACTTTGGAGTAAGGGGAAGACTGGGTCTTAACCGTTTTGTGTTAACTGCCTCATACAGAATGACGGATATACTGACGCAGGAGTACAAAGATGAAGTTGGTGACTTTTTCTTACCCAGATTAAATGTAGGCTTAGAAATAGGTCTTCACAAATAAGTTTAAAAATTATGAACTATTTGAGCAAATTCAGAAATTATATTTTGCTCATCCTCAAGCACATTACCTACAACCAGAATATCGGCACCTGCACTGCAGGCATTTGTTATTTGTTGTTTGGTCTTTAATCCACCCCCAATTATTAGAGGAATACTAAGATTTGATTTAACCGTGCTAATCATTGCAGAAGGAACAGGTTCTTCTGCACCACTGCCCGCATCTAAATAAATCAATTTCATCCCAATTAGTTCACCAGCCATTGCAGTTGCAACAGCTATATCAGTTTTACCTCTGGGTATTGGTACCGTGTTACTCATGTATTCCACTGAAGTGATATTTCCAGACCCAATCAACATATATCCGGTTGAAATAGCAGTTAGTCCAGTCTTTTTAATAATCGGTGCCGAAATTACGTGGTTTCCAATAAGTAATTCCGGGTTTCTTCCGGATATAAGGCTCAACAATAACATCGCATCAACTTTATCAGAAAGCTGCAACAAATTTCCGGGAAAAAGAACTAAAGGTGTTGATGTAAGTTTTTTTATCTCGCAAATAGTTATATCAATGGCATTTAGCAACAAACTGCTACCAATCATAAAAAAATCTACCGCCGCTTTATCAGATGCATTAATCAGATATTTAATAGAATCAGAAGTATGTTTGTCAGGATCTATCAGAACTGCTATTTTCTTTCTTTCTGATAAAAATAGCTCTGAGTAGATATTTGATTCACATTGAACTGACATGTTTTAGTTGTAGTAATAAACAATAAGGTAATTATTGTTGACCATTCTTGGAACGTAGTTAAAATAATTTAGGCGATAACCTACACTTTGATTTTGTGTTATTATCTCACCGGTAAACTCACCTCTTGCAGACAACTCAAAGGGATTTATATAGAGATTCTTTTTAAAATCAAGCCCTTTACCCCCATAAATTTTATACAGTGTTTCTTTGGCCGACCAGTAAGCCAACAAGTTTGAGGTTTTATTCTTTTTCGAAATCTGAATCCTTTCAATACCACTCATGAACTTATTTTCAACTTTCTCAACCCGATCACTAAACTGCTCTATATCAATACCTGCAAGGTTTTTTGCGATAATTACTGCTACCATGCCCTTGGTGTGCGAAATACTTATACAATGGTTGTGATTGTCAATAATGGGCTTGCCATTCTCATTATAGTCTATCGAAATTACTTTATTGATAAGATTGTACATTAAAAGTCTGGTAGCTATCCATTCAGATTTTCTGGAAGGATATTTAAATTTTTCTGCTTTGGCAATTTCCTTTTTAGGAGCTATGGTAGAAAATTCGCTAATTAACTGATTTTCGTCCTCAGAAATTTCCCAAAGTCCTAATGAAAAATTTTCGTTATCTATTTTGTAGCAGATTGGCATATCATTCGTAAATTAATCTGCGAAAGTAGGTAAAAAAAATTACTGCTCAATTAGAAATAAAGAGAAAATTTTTTATCTCCCTTTTAAATTGTCTTAATTTTTCCATTCTATTGACTCAATCAGCACCAAAATATCCTTTTTAATAAAATCAAATACAGGAGCTAATGAATCTTTATTTGGATATACATTAAAATAAAGTGAACCTCTAAGAAAATGCTGTGTGCTATCTGTGGCAAAAAACTGAAAAGGAGAAGCTGCATTTCCTTTTATTTCATATAAGATTCCATAAACTTTTTTATGGTTGTTAATAAAAACCTGTTCTTCAATGGCATCAGCCTTAATGGTGTGTTTATAAGCCAGCATTCTTGAATCTTCAACAAAGTTGTTCAAATTATTATTTAACCTTTTATAACTAAGATGCAACTTTCCTTTTAGTGTGGGAAATACTAAATTATTCCACCATTCCTCAGCAAATTCAGAGCTATCCTTTTTCATATAGCTATATTTTGGAATTTTAAAAGTATAGGGTTCATTCCCATTATAGTCAACATACTCTTTATCAGGAAATTCAATCCGAAAATACCCCCTTGGTTTTGGAGTGTAAGTATCGCTGCACGAAACAATCAATAATAAAAAAATAATAAAAGTAAGTAGTTTGTAAATCATTTGAATAAATATTTTTATACTTTATCAACAGGTTTTATGGTTACTTTTATTTGTTTTATCCGCCGCTTATCTGAAGAAATTATTTTAAAGATAAAATTTTTGTAATTAATTGTCGAACCAATTTTCATAATTTCGCCCTTCATCTCTAAAATTAATCCTGCAAGGGTATCAGCTTCTCCCCGAATTGGATCAAAAATATCATCCTCAAGGTTAAGTATTTTATAAAAATCAATAAGAAGGGTCTTGCCCTCGAAGATGTAGTTATTGTCATCAATTTTTTTATAGAGCATATCATCGTAGTCCAGTTCATCGACAATTTCGCCAACTATTTCTTCAAGAACATCCTCTAAGGTAACTATTCCACTTGTTCCTCCATACTCATCAATAACGATAGCCATATGGATCTTTTTGGTCTGAAAATCAATTAACAGATCATTTATCTTTTTCGACTCTGGAACAAAATAAGCCGGACGAATTAAGGATTGCCAGTTGAATACTTTTTTATGAAAATGAGGCAACAAGTCCTTTACAAACAAAACTCCCTTAATTGTGTCAAAAGTGCCAGCATAAATAGGTATACGAGAAACATTGTGTTTTTTAATCTTTTCGATTAATTCGCCAAAAGAATTATAAATATCAAAGGCAACAATATCAACACGGGGCTTCATAATCTCACTGGCATCAGTAGTACCATAGCTTACAATACCTTCCAGGATTTTTTTATTGTCTTTAATTTGATTACTTGTCAATTCTAAGGCACTGGAAAGATCTCTCATAGATATTTCAGGCTTCTTTTTTGCCAAACGTCTGTTTACAAATGATGTTGAGTTAATCAATAAGGTGCTTATTGGACTAAAAAACCGGGTAAGCCAATATACAGGATATGCCATAAATAATGAAAACTTTTTTGTAAACTGGGCAGCATATACTTTTGGAATGATTTCACCAAAAAGCAATAACAAAAAAGTTACCATTATAACTTTAATAACAAATATCCATGCTGCATTTATATCAGTAAATACAAGCATTGAATCAGTTAAAAAAGTTGACAAAATGACTATTCCAACATTAACAAAATTGTTTGCAATAAGAATGGTAGCAAGTAGTTTCTCCGGTTTATTAAGAAGAGTTATCACTTTAATCCCTTTCCCGCTTTTTTCGTCGATCAGTTTTTGTCTGTTTGATGGAGATAACGAAAAAAAAGCAACTTCGGAACCAGAAATTAATGCGGAACTAATAAGAAGAAGCAGAACTATAAAAAGCCCAATTAGGTTGCCAATATTAATATTTTGTAAAGTGACAGCGGCTAGATTATTTGATTCAAATAAGAGAATCGTTTCCAAAATTAATTTTATTTGTTAAACACTATTTATCTGTAAGATAGCAGATATATTAAAGCTTGTAATAATGAATCCCCCCTTTAATTATTTTCCAAATTTATCCTTAAATTCTGAAATTAATAATATTTTTTAAAATTCAGGTAATTTCACCATAAAAGCAGTATAATATTTTGCTTTGAAAAATTAAATTTTAATCTGAATATTTAATATTTTGAAAATGATTTTTGAATAAAAAATTTACCCGGTAAATGTCAAATTTGTTAAGACATTTTATCGGGTATTTCACTTTATATAAATATTCATCTAGAAAGGCAGATCGTCAGTTTCCTGTAATTCACCAGAATACAAATCTTCCTCAGAATTACTAAAATCATTTACCTGTTCTTGTTGTGTATTACTTTCTTTAGTATACGAAGCAGAATCCTGAGGTCTTCCCAGCATTTGTATATTACTTACCACTACTTCGGTAATATATTTTGTGACACCATCTTTTTCATAGCTCCGGGTTGTTAATTTACCTTCTACATATAATTGACTCCCCTTTTTTACATACTGTTCTACCGTCTTAGCCAAACCTCTCCAGACCACTAAATTATGCCACTCGGTAGTGGTATTTTTTTCACCGTGCTTATCGCGATAGGTTTCACTTGTTGCCAGACTGAAACGGGCTACTGGAACATCTTCTTTAATATACTGCACGCTGGGATCTTTACCAACGTTGCCTACCAATATAACTTTATTGACTCCCATAATAATACTATTAGATTAGTTAAATAATTGATTTTTAGCCGAGTAGTTTTTTAATTTTTTCAGAAAAAGAATTCTTTTTTTTCTCAAAATTAGTCATCTCAAAAAACTCACCAGCGTTAAAAGGATCGTTTTTGCTTAGTAATTTCCATATTAAACTCCAACCGGGAAAACCACCAAAATTTCTATCATCAATATAGACATCAGCATAGATTTTCCTACTAATGGTTTCGTCATATTCTTCTTCAGGCATATTTTTATTTACTGCATAAAACTCAAGGCCATTTTCGGAACAAAAGTTAACAGCATCATCAAGTTCTTTTCCTGCCCTATATGTCCAAAGAATAAGTTGATGCCCTTGTTTTTGAAGTTCGATAAGAGTTTCAAAGGCAAACGGCATAACTTTGCCAATTTTTGGATACTTGTGTTCAACAATTGTACCGTCAAAGTCTACTGCAATTTTCATGAGTTTAATGGTTGTTTTTTGTTTAAATTTTAGCAGATTAAGATGATTACCAAGAACGTATACAAATATAAGTCATTTTTGATAAGATGAAAAGGTTTAATAAAAAAATATCTATAAATTACAAGATGAACAAAATGAATTGCTCTATCAACCTATTATTATGCCTTTATTGATTAATAATTTTCAAATCTTGCCCAAATCATATTTTTATAATCCTCACGGTTAAAATGGCCACATTCCTCCACTGAACTAACTTGAGAAGTTGTGTAAGCAGCTTTGTGCATAAAACCAAAAGCCCTGTTTGCACTTTCACCCATGTTTACAAAAATGGTTTCATTGTTGTTTATATAGCCAAGTTTAAGAGCTTCAAACAGTCCTGCAATTGCTGCTGTTGATGCCGGCCCAATTTTAATAACCCTTTCATAAGCAACCAGTCTGGCGATATCTATTGCCAATTCTTCATCAATTTCAAATATTTCACCACCGCTTCGATGAACCAATGGTGCCATCATGGGGTAAGTCTTAGGATCCCCCGTTGCAATTGTAGGGATAAGAGGTTCGGGATTTTCAATAACTGTGTAAAAGTTTTCATAACCTGGAGGAAAACCATCTTTCTTTGCCTTATTCCAGGCTTTTGCCTGAGGAGCACATCTATCTCCTTGTGCAAGTAAAAATCTTGGTAATTTTTCAACCAATCCGGTTCCTTCAATATCTTTAATTCCTTTTTCAACGGCAAATGGCCCTGTTCCGCCACTTAATGCCTGTATGTATACATCAGGAATGCGACCTATTACCCGAAGCATTTCATAAACCTGCGTTTTTTTCGCTTCTAATCTTAGAGGATCAAGATTGCC
>JARGGF010000287.1 GCA_029210905.1 Bacteroidales bacterium
GTATTGAACGTTATCGTATTTCCTCTATCGAACCCAACTTACTAAAAGATGAGATTATTGAATTTGTATCAAAATCTAATAAATTTTTGCCACATTTTCATATTCCACTACAGAGTGGCTCAAATGAAATTCTGGGAAAGATGAAACGCAGGTATAGAAGAGAGTTATTTGCTGAAAGAGTTAACCAGATAAAAGAAATAATGCCCGATGCTTTTATTGGGGTAGATGTTATTGTTGGTTTTCCTGGTGAAACTGATGAAAAATTTCAGGAAACTTATGACTTTTTAAATGCTCTTGAAATATCTTTTTTGCATGTGTTTTCTTATTCGATAAGACCAGGAACTCCAGCTGCCGAAATGGAAGAACAAGTAGATCAGCAGATCATTCAATTGAGGAGTAAACAGCTTCATCAATTATCGGAATATAAACACAGGCTATTTTACCAAAAAAATACTGACCAGGAAGGAACTGTTCTTTTCGAAGCAAAAAATGAAAAAGGGTTCATGTATGGTTTTACTAAGAATTACCTGAAGGTTGAAGTTCCATTTTCAGAAAAACGTATAAACTGTATCGAAAATGTTATTTTAAGTAACTTAACTTCCAAAAACACATTTAAGATTAAAGAGGCCTAAATCATTTATTGTGCGAAATAATTTATATTTTCGCTGCTTATTCATTTTTTTAGAAGGTGCAATTAGCTTCAATCTGGTGTTAAGTTGCATTATTTCAGTAATTTATTTCGTTTTATATCATCATTAATCTGAAGGCTAAAATAAATTCCTATCTAAAATAGTGTATAAATGAGCTCTTTTTAAGCCAGATGAACGTTAATTATTTGTAAAAAAATATTAAACTTTTCAATCAAATGTATCCAACTTTAACTGATTTTTTTAAAGAAGTATTTGGCATCAACATACCTTTGCCAATTCAAACCTATGGTTTTTTTGTTGCGTTAGCTTTTTTGACTGGTATTTTTTTTCTTGCACGTGAACTAAAGCGTAAAGAAAAGGAAGGAATTTTACAGGCGATTACAAGTAAGGTGAAAATTGGTGAACCTGCAAAAATCTCTGCCATAATACTTTCTGCTATTGGTGGATTTATTATAGGATTTAAATTATTGGAAGCGGTGTTGCACTATTCTGATTTTGTGAATGATCCGCAAACCTTTATTCTTTCCTTACGCGGCAATTTTATAGGGGGCATAATTGGAGCTGGAATTTCTGGCTATTTGAACTGGCGCGAAAAAGAAAAACAAAAGCTTGATAAACCAAAATGGGTTGACAGAACAGTATATCCACACGAAATGGCAGGAAATTTATTGATAGTTGCTGCTATCTTCGGATTACTTGGAGCAAAGATTTTTCACAACCTTGAAAATCTGGATGAATTTATGGCCGATCCTGTTGGTTCATTGCTATCATTTAGCGGATTGACATTTTTGGGAGGCTTAATTGTTGGTACTGCTGCGGTACTCTATTATGCTAAAAAACACAACATTCAATCACTCGCCTTGCTTGATGGTGCAGCTCCTGGTCTGGCATTGGCATACGGTGTTGGCCGTATGGGATGCCAAATTTCAGGCGATGGTTGTTGGGGGATTCCAAACCCAAACCCAAAACCTGATTGGATGAGCTTTCTGCCAGATTGGATGTGGTCCTATAATTATCCACACAATGTAATTAATGCAGGGAGCAAGATGGTTGAAGATTGTTCGGGCCATTGCTATGCGCTTGATGTACCTGTTTTCCCAACTCCTTTTTATGAAACCACAATGATGGTATTAATATTTATAGGTTTATGGGTTTTCAGAAAAAAGATAAAAATTCCTGGTGTAATGTTTATGCTATTCATAACATTGGCTGGCTTTGAGCGATTTTTTATTGAAAAAATACGGGTGAATAATGAATACCAAATTTTTGGCTATGGCATTACACAGGCAGAGATCATCTCAAGCATATTAATTATTATTGGAATTGCCGGAATAATTTTATTTTATAAAAAAGGGCATCAGATAAATGCATGGTTAAATTCCAAAATGAAGATTACTGAGCCAGAGGATCCAAAAAAATAACCTATGGAATTAAAAGAAATTTGTTTTCAGGCTATTGAGATTATTAAAGCAACCGGAAAAAATATTTCTGGCGAAATAAAGTCATTTGATAAACAAAATGTTGAATCTAAAGGGGTACATGATTTTGTTTCGTTCGTAGACAAAACAGCTGAAAAACAGTTGATTAACGGACTTGAAAATTTAGTTCCTCAGGCTGGATATATTGCTGAAGAACAGACAGTTAAACAAGACGACTCACTGATTAAATGGATAATTGATCCACTTGATGGAACAACCAATTTTATCCATGGACTCATGCCCTATGCTATTAGTGTGGCACTTATGCAAGGCAATGAAATAGTGCTTGGTATAGTATATGAAATTTCGCGCAACGAGACATTTTATAGCTGGAAAGGTGCTAAGGCTTATCTTAATGAAGAAGAAATTAAAGTTACAAAAGCAAAATCAGTAAAAGATTCGTTAATTGCTACCGGATTCCCTTATTATGATTATGATCGGTTACCGCAATTTATGAAAACCCTTGACTATTTTATGCAGAACTCTCATGGATTGCGTCGTTTGGGATCGGCTGCTACCGATTTGGCATATGTTGCATGCGGTCGTTTTGATGCTTTTTACGAATATAGTTTAAGCCCATGGGATGTGGCTGCTGGTGCTTTTATTGTGCAACAGGCAGGAGGGAAGGTTGCTGATTTCTCTGGTGGCGATAATTACATTTTTGGGAAAGAAATAATTGCTACCAATGAATTAATATTTGAAGAATTCCTGGGCAATGTAAAAGATATTATGTTGTAAAGTGTTATTAATGAATGTTTTAACTGAAGAATATTCAAAGGTCGCAATAGTAATCTTAAACTGGAATGGCAAAAGATATTTAGAGCAGTTCCTTCCAAAATTGATCGAATATTCAACTTCTGATGAAGTGCTTATTTATGTGGCGGATAATGGTTCCAGCGATGATTCTGTTTCTTTTTTAGAGCTGGAATACCCTCAATTAAATCTTATTCTTTTCAACAAAAATCATGGTTTTACAGGGGGATATAATAAGGCGCTAAAGCTAATTAAAGCAGCGTACTATGTCATTTTAAATTCTGATGTGGAAGTTACCTCAAACTGGATTGAACCAATTATTCAGTTTATGGACAAGGATTCTAAAATAGCAGCTTGTCAGCCTAAAATCAGATCGTTTGCACAAAAAAAAATTTTCGAATACGCTGGAGCTGCTGGAGGGTTTATTGATAAATTTGGATATCCTTTTTGTCGGGGCCGTATTCTAAAAAACCTCGAAAAGGACACTGGCCAGTATGATGATATTCGTGAAATATTCTGGGCTACAGGTGCCTGCATGTTTATAAGGGCCGATTTGTTTAAATTAGCCGGAGGTTTCGATGAAGATTTTTTTGCTCATATGGAAGAAATTGATTTATGCTGGCGAATTAAAAATATGGGGTACAAAATATTTTATCATCCTGATTCTCTGGTTTACCATGTTGGCGGTGGAGCTTTACCAAATGACAGTCCACGAAAGTTATTCCTGAACTACCGAAACAATCTATTTTTGTTGTATAAAAATTTAAATGGAGGAGAATTAATATGGATCCTTCTTTTTAGGATGATTTTGGACGGGGTTTCAGCTTTTATGTATCTTGTAAGCTTTAAAGGTAAGTCGTTTTTTGCAGTTTTTAAAGCGCATATTAGTTTCTATAGGCTTTTGCCTGAAATGCATAAAAAAAGGAAGAAAGAGCAGCTTAAACTGAATCAGATAAAAGAAATTTATTCAGGAAGTATCGTTTATGGATATTTTGTAAAAAAAAGGAAGTATTTTTGGAATTTGAATTTTTCGAAATGAGTATTTTTGAATTTCCTTAAATTTGATACTTGATTCTAATAAAAATTTAATCATTTACTGAATGGCAGACTGTTTAATTATCATTCCAACGTACAACGAAATACTTAATATTGAGGCAATTATAAGAAAATCTCTTTCTTTGTCAGAGAATTTTAACATCCTTGTTGTAGATGATAATTCTCCAGATGGAACAGCTGCCAAAGTTAAAGAACTTCAAATAGAATATAAAGATCGCATTTTTATTCTTGAGCGCGAAGGAAAATTAGGATTGGGAACCGCATATATTGCAGGATTTAATTGGGCGCTCAGTAAGCACTACGATTACATTTTTGAAATGGATGCAGATTTTTCACATAATCCTGAAGATCTGGTTAGACTTTACCATGCCTGCTCTATTGATGGTGCTGATCTCGCTATTGGTTCCAGATACATTTCAGGTGTAAATGTAGTCAATTGGCCTATCGGGCGTGTAATTATGTCATATTATGCCTCCAGTTACGTAAGATTTGTTTCAGGAATGAAAGTAATGGATACAACTGCCGGTTTTAAATGTTACAGGCGTAAGGTTTTGGAAACTATTGATTTTGACAGGATTAGATTTAAAGGATATGCTTTCCAAATTGAAATGAAATTTACTGCATATAAATATAAGTTCAACATTGTTGAAGTACCTATAATTTTTACTGACCGCAAAAGAGGAAAATCAAAAATGAGTGGTGGTATTTTTAACGAAGCACTTTGGGGGGTAATATTTATGAAATGGAAAAGTTTCTTCAGAAGTTATAAGCTGACTGAAAAATAGTTATTTACCAAGATATTTTTCTATTATAAACATCGTTTTAAATCGATTTTACCTCAATTGTCCCCTTTATGGTTACTTTTTTTTCATTTGCCTGAAAATATTCCCCGTTTGTAACATTAATTCCTGTTAGCCATTTTCCACCGTATGCATAGGTATCAACACAGATAGTATGTCCAAAATTGGCAATATTACCATCTTTCCTGGAAGTATGTCCGCAGATGACTATTTTATTGTCAGCATATTTCTCCGGAATTTCATATTTTTCCCAGTAAATACTGTGCTTGTTTTGTTCCTCAAGTAGTTTACCACTTTCAAGACCAGCATGAACAAAGATAAATTTCCCAATTTGATGATAAGGTTTGGTATTATTAAGAAATTCCCAATGATTATCTGGCACTTTGGTTATCCAGTTGTTTTTAGAACCTGCCCCATAGGACAACAAAGTTTTTTCCCCACCGGAAAATTTCCAATCTTCCAATCTTAAATCATCAAGTTGAGCAGCAAGCATCATTATTTCATGATTGCCTCTAAGAAAAACGGTATTGTGCCCTTTTGAAAAGTTTATCAGCCATTCAATTGTTTCCATAGTGTTAGGTCCCCGATCAATATAATCACCAAGAAAGATGAATGAGTCATTTGCAGTAGCTGGAATGACCTTAAATAATGTTTTTAAAGCTGAGTAACAACCATGGATATCTCCAATAGCGTAGATTGCCATTAAAAAATTGTTTATATAATCTATAATTAACTACTTGTGTTGCATTAATGGTGAACTGATGGGTCGGCCCGTCAGTTCCAGGGCTTACATTATTCCATATTTTCAAGATTTATTTCAGGCCTTTCTAATCGAGCATCTTTAAAAACTGAATTTAAAGAATGTTTTTTCATTTTCTTAAATCCTGATATCCAGAGATATACGATAAAAGGAAGGAATAACAGCAACAATATTCCATTTTCTGACATTAAGAAAAAATCGTAAAAGCCATGCAGCATTATAGGAATTAATATAGCCAACCATAAATATTTTGTTTGTTGCCTTTTATCAAACCTGGCCAAACCAAAGTAATAACCCATAGCTACTCCAAACAGTGCATGAGCGGGAACAGCTGTAAATGCCCTTAAAACACCTACATTCCCACCAAATCCATAAACATAAAAGAAGTTTTCTACGGCAGCAAAGCCAAGAGAAATGAACACTGCATAGATAATTCCATCAAATAATTCATTAAAATTTCTGTTTTTCCATATTAACAGAATAAATGCCAGGTACTTAAATACTTCTTCTGTAAGTGCGGCCACCACAAAGCCATCATAAAAAGCAATGGCAATTTTATCGCCAGTTTCGAAAAATGTCTTTAAAAAGATTTCAATAAAGATAATAGGCAGTGTTATAATGGCTCCAAGAGCAAGTGCTTTGGCCAGTAAACCCATAGGTTCCTTTTCATACTTATCCCTTTTATAAATGTATATCAGAATAAGAATGATGGGGGCGAATGAGATAAAAAGTATGGTCATATAAATAGTATTAGCTTGTTGATTCAAATATATGTGATTTTTTTTGTTTTAGAAAATCTCATG
>JARGGF010000288.1 GCA_029210905.1 Bacteroidales bacterium
CTGCGCATTTTTAATTTGTTGTTAATTAAGGAGATACCCTGACTAAATTTAATATTGTTACACTACTAACATAAACAAAAAAGTTGAACAATAAACACAAGTCGGAATAAAAGAGTCACTAGTCTTTAATTCCTGACTTCTTATCACTGAATGTATTCAACCCATAAAAAGTCAGGACTTCTCAAAAGAATATTGTCTTAGCTTTGTGTTTTTAAACCAATAATAAATCGTAAACACAAATGAAAAAACTAATTCTAATAATGTGTGTCTTATTCCTGTATGGATACATGAGTTATGGCCAGGATGAGGAAGTGATAAGCTCGGGAAGCCGGATAAAATATGCGGCTTACAGTCCCAGTACAAGTGCTATAATTGGAGTGCATGGGGGTTTACTAGGTAATTCGGGAGGGGTAATTTCCGGAAATGATGTGCTTCAATCAGGGGGTATTTACCTGTCAGCTCGCTACAACAATAGAAACATCCTTAACCTCGATAGACTCTCAGTAGATTTGGGCGTTTCTATGCAACTTATCGAAATGGCATATGTTTTTGTAGGAGCTGGATATGGCGAATACAAATACCCCTACAGAGAACCTTCATTGCTTCCCGATAAGGAAATAAAAGGTTTAGAAATTGAGGGAGGCGCTATCCTGAAAATTGGCAAATTTAATTTACACGCTGGTGTTTCAACGCTTAAGTTCGAACATCTCGATTTTTTTGGTGGTGTAGGTTACACATTTTAAAAAACTAAATTCAATCTAAAAGAAAAAACACTATGAAAACAAAAAAAAATCACAAAGTATTAGCTGGGTTATTAATTTTAGCAATGATTGGCTTCACTTCATGTAAAAAAGAAGAAGTAGTAAAAGTATTTGGGTTTGTACAGGGTTTTGTTTACGATGGCTCAAATAATATGGTACTCGATAATGTTAAAGTTGAATGGCAGGTTGCAGGAAAGAATGATTCTACTACAGCAACTGCTGCCGACGGTTTTAAAGTCAATAATTTATATTCTGGTGAATATTTGCTTAAATT
This sequence comes from Bacteroidales bacterium, assembly GCA_029210905.1. GTDB lineage: Bacteria > Bacteroidota > Bacteroidia > Bacteroidales > NBLH01 > NBLH01. The sequence continues at coordinate 1,036 of JARGGF010000288.1, forward strand.
TTCAAAAGCAAATTATTCTACAGTGCAATATTGGGTTGATGTACCAATAGATGATTTCACCGGAACAGTCAGAGGTGGTGCAAATAAGGAATACATGGTTTCTGTAGACCCTGAAATGTACCCTTTAACTGCTGGTTTAAAAGGGCGTGTGTATAAAAATGAAAATACACAGATCATACCAGTTGAAGGGGCCACAGTTAGGGTAGAAATAGACAATAGCAGGATTATGCCAAGGATCTATGAAACTACCACTGATGCTGATGGTTATTACGCTTTCAGTAACCTCCCAGCTGTAAATTATGTATATGTCAGGGTGCTTGAATATGAGGATGGTAATGGTGAAAGATATAATGGAACTTATAACGACTACAGCTTAATAGCAGGTCAAACTACTACAATTAATCCGTTTACCCTAAGTCAGATAAAGGACGCATTAAAACTTGTCAATACAAATACCTGGATTGCTCCTGGCGTAGCTACTGATGAGTTTGTAGTATCTGAAAATGTTGTTCTTGAATTTAACCATGATATTAGCGAAGCTGTTTCAAAGGAAAGAGCAAATTCAGATTTTCCTGTTTATATGGTTGGTGGCGGATTAACTACGGCAGACTACACAGTAACATATAGCGGTAACACTGTTACAATTAATCCAAATGCTAATTTAACTGCAAGTACTACATATACTGTCCTTTACAATGTTTATGGTTCTCAGCCATATGCTGGTATAAGTAGTAATTTCAGTTTCACAACTGCTAACTAGTTAATTTTAGAGCAGAAAAGTTGGCTAACTTAGTTAATGTTTTACAATAATTAGAGTTAGCCCGACTTTGAAAATTTAATAATCTAAAATTAAAAATGTAGCAAGATGAAAACAAAATATTTTATAAAAATAACAGGTCTTGCATTGCTTACTGTTTTACTAAGTTTCACTTCCTGCGAAAAGCAGGAACTAATAAAAGTAGTAGGCTTTGTGCAAGGTTATGTTTTTGATGCCAATACAAATGAAGTACTTGATAATGTAAAAATTACATGGGAAACCCTGGATGGAAGTACTGATTCAACCTTTGCTACCGCCTTAAATGGGTTTCATATAGATTTTTTACCCTCTGGTAGTTATATTCTGGAATGCTCAAAAGAAAACTATGCAATTTCAACCATAGAGGTCTCTATTCCAAAAGATGATATTGCTATCACTGTCAAGGGGGGAGGGAGTAAAGAAGTTGTTGTTTCTGTTGCTCCAAGATTGTATTCTTTGGATGCTAATATTAAAGGGAGGGTATACAAATATGATAATTTGGAGCCATTCTTTGGTCAAAGTTATTCTCCTCTGGCTAATGCGCCTGTAAAGATTAAGTATCAAAACAGACTTTTTCTTAAAACCGAATATGAGACTACTACAGATGCTGATGGTTTTTTTTCTTTTGATATGGTACCTTCTGCTGGTTGTACTGTTTTTACACCTGACTATTCAGCAGCTACACAGGTAAATTATATTGGAGCAACAAATTATACTGGTAAACTTAGCCCTGGAGCTACAACAACTTCCGCGGGCATAATTTTGTTACCCTATGAATCCTGGTATACAAATAGATTGTATTTAATAGGTAGTAACATTTTTGATGCACCAAATGTACCAACCAATAATTTTCCAATTGATGCTGAGATTAAACTAAATTTCAGCAGGATTTTAAACCAGATAAATACAGATTATTATAATTCTCTTGTTGGTGGAAATGGACTTGTTCTTTACGACCAATCATTTAATCCGGTTCCTGTTACTAAGTCTTTTAACGGCACGGAATTAACAATTATTCCGAATGCAAACCTGAATCTTGACGAATTTTATATAATTAATGGTTTTGTGTGGGCAGATCTTTTGCATGATTATGCAAATGTATCCGTACAATTCAAAACATCAGCAACAAAGTAGAAATTAATACAGAACTGTTTAAAGGTGGATAAAAATACTTCGGGATTTTTAGTCCACCTTTTTCTTTAAAAAATATTAGTTCAATGCTTAATTTATTTGCTAATTTAGCTCACCGAACTAATAATCTGTTTTAAATGGAATTCACAACACTCATATGGTTATTTCCTTTGATTTTTATGCTTCATGATTTTGAAGAGATTATCATGATGCAAGCCTGGCAAAATAAAAATAAAGATTATCTGTTGACCAGGTTTCCACGCATAGGTAAAAGAATCATTGGCACTTATGAAAATCTTTCAACTGCCTCTTTTTCAATAGCTGTGCTCGAAGAGTTTCTAATTCTGAGTATTGCAGCTGTATTAGCTGCTGAGTTTGATAATTTTTTATTATGGACAGCCAGTTTTTTAGCTTTTTTTATGCATTTGTTTATTCATATTATACAATGGATTATTATAAGACGATACCTTCCGGCAATAGTTTCCACTTTTCTTGCACTTCCTTATTGTATTTATGCGTTTAATGAATTGATTTACAGGTCTCTGTACAGTTATTCAGAGTTAGCTTTGCTTTTTCTGGCCGGCCTGATTTTGCTTGTAACCAACCTCTTGATGGTGCATAAGTTGGCTGCTTTTTTCGAAAAGTGGCTGAAAAGTTATGCAAAACCATGATCAGCAAAAAACAAGGATAAGTAAAAATCAAAAAAAAATTTATGGATATTGTTGCACCTTAATTAACTTTACCCCTTCATTTTGGAACTTTTAGCCAGAGCCATCTGTATGGTTATTTGAAGTTAGAACTTTGAAATTAGCAAGTGTTAATGACTAATAACCAGTAACTAATCACAAAAAAATAAATACAAACATCTAACATCTCAAAAAAAATGGAAGCCATTTATATCATTAAAAACGGAAAACCTGAAATAGCCTTTGAACGGAGAAAAATTAATTTGTCGCCTCTTAAAAATGATGAGGTAAGTATTGAAGTAGAAGCATTTGGGCTAAATTTTGCCGATGTTGTGGCACGGTTGGGCATGTACCGTGATTGCCCTCCTTTGCCAACTGTAGTTGGCTACGAGGTAGTTGGTCGCATTATTGGTAAAGGTGAAGAAGTACAGCATGTAAATATGGGTGACAGGGTAGTGGCTTTTACCATATTTGGTGGATACGCTACTCATGTGAATACCAACGCAAAAGCAGTGGTAAAAATCCCGGATGATTACAATACCGGCAAAGCACTTGCTCTTGCTGTTCAATACTGCACTGCCTATTATGCTTCTCATATCGCAACAAATGTTCTCGAAAAGGAGACTGTTCTTATCCAGGCTGCTGCTGGTGGTGTGGGTACTGCTTTAACTCAGTTGTGTAAATTAAAAGGATGTAAAATATACGGCACAGCTGGTTCAGAAGAAAAACTTCAATATCTAAAAAAGCAGGGCGTTGATTATCCTATAAATTACAGAAAACAAGATTTTAGTAATGAAATTAAGGAAAAAGTCGATGTAGTTTTTGATTCCATCGGGGGCAAAAGCTTTAAAAAAGGGCTTAATTTGCTCAATTATGGAGGCAGAATGGTAGCTTTTGGAGCAGCTTCGCAACTGGAAGCTGGTAATTTTTTTAAGAAGGTTAAATTTGGATTATCTTTTGGCTTTTACCATCCTGCAATGTTTATTATGAATTCTAAAACGCTGGCTGGTGTTAATATGCTAAAAATTGGCATACACAAACCTGATATTTTGCAATATTGCATGCAAAATGTGGTAAAGCTGGCAGAAGATGGAAAAATTGATCCTTATGTGGGGCAAATGTTTCCGGTTGAAAAACTAAACGAAGCACATACAGCGCTGGAAAACAGGGCAACTAAGGGTAAGGTGGGAGTTTATTGGTAATTCTATATCAATGTCGTTTAATTAAGAAAAATATCGAATATAGAACAAGGAATATCGAATGAAGAAGGAAGCCAAATTCATCATTCTTCTATCGAAATTACTTTCAGTGACCGCGTGTCGCCTATAGCTTTAGCGGTGGCACAGGGCTTCGCCGTTCGGTGTTCGTTATTAAATGGTACAGAAAACAAATACTGAATGATTTGAATTAATTTCTTAAATATATCTTAAAGTAAATGGCATTAGGGTGAGTGCAATCGGATAAATTACAATTATATTGCAAAATATCCTTAACTAAACGGTATTGAATTATGTATTGGCATACGCTCAACTTGTATTGAGGCTATTTTAAAATGAAATTTTTTCTTAGCCGATCAACAGGTAAGTTCATACGGCCGTATGTATTTACCTGTTATCAGAAACAAAACATTATGTTTCATAATTAACTTGTTATAGTACTGGTAGTTCGTTCATTAATTAACATAACATATCACAATAAAAAAATCCACCGTGCAAATGACAGTGGATTTTTAAATTCAAGGTTGTTTCTAAATTATTTTTTTGGCTTGTCAGTAGACTTTGTTTTAGAAGAACATTTTGTTTTGCAACATGATTTTTTAGTACAATCTTCTTTTGTAGCTGTTGTCTTTTTAGTAGTTTTTGTAGTATCTTCTAATAATGTAATTTGATTAGTTTCGTTTGAGGTTGTAACTTTTGCAGGATTAAAAGCAAATGCCAATCCTACGAAACCAGCAATAAAAACAATTAATAATAATTTCTTCATTTTTCTATTTTTAAGTGTAAAATTTATTAATAGTTCAAAAGTATTCGAAATCATTTAATACTGCTGTTATATTGTGGTTAATTCGTGTTAACGCGATGTTAAAAATAAGCACTACTGTTATTTTTTGGATATCTTTGTTATTGGTTTAGTAAAAAAACCTGAGAATTATTAGTTAAAATACTTATAATTAGGTTAATACTAAATAATTGAATAATAGTTGTTTATATTTATAATGCTGTGAAAAACCGCAAGCTGCAAATTGCTTTAATTACCTCCACTTTTATATTTTTGTTGCTGCTACTATTTATTCAGATTAATAACCTGATTGATACAGCCGAAACAGAAAAACGCCATTTTACGCAGAGTGTAAAATTATCTCTTGATTTGGCAGCTGCCCAGATCTCTCAGGATAGACAAATGTGCCGCAATGTTCAAAGCTGTTTACTTGATACTCAGTCAATTGCCTCCAGAAACCTGAAAAAGCTGGAATGGAACAAAGTAGATTCCATCATCAAATCCAACCTGGAGCAATATGCTATTGATTTGGCCTACGATTTTGAAATTGTTTATGCAAAAGCCCAGCCCTTTTCAATTTATGATACAAGGCCCGAAATCTGCTATTCCGAAAGTTTGGACATTGCCCTACAGCAAGGAGGAGTTGAGCTAAGG
>JARGGF010000289.1 GCA_029210905.1 Bacteroidales bacterium
ATCAACTCGTCAACAGGTAAAGGTGTATTTAATAATAATTCTGTTAACTTTTCCCTGTTTGCGCTTTCATCTTTGGACGCTAATGAACTAATTTCAATTTTATTCATAATTATATGATAAATTGCTTAAGATTATAATTATCAGTTTTCAATGTTATTATAATAGATTATTTCATTTTTTTTAATGTCTCTAATAGCCCTTTTCCCTATTAAAAAAGCTCTTTCACTCCATTTTAAACCATCTCCTGGGCTAAGGAGGTGAAAATCTGCTTCAGAAATTATTTCGCCAGCTTTAATATTACGCACTGAAGCTATGGAACGCTCAAGTTTGTTTTTTGTGTCCCTCACTGATTCAGATATAAAAATGTCGTTATCTCCCATTGCCATTTCAGTAATCCTTATATCTCTTATCATGCGGTTTACACCATCTGCCCCTAATGATCCAGCCTGATCGGTACCTTTCATTTGTCTGTCAATAGTAACGTGCTTTTCAATTATTTTCGCACCCAAAGAAACTGCAGCAACTGGTGCAGAAATGCCAATTGTATGATCAGAGTAACCAATGGTATATTGTGAATAGTTTTCTTTTAAATAGGTGATCGTATTTAGATTTACATTTTTTGGATGAGTAGGGTATTCTGAAACGCAATGCAAAATAGACAAGTTACTATGTACTTTGGCAAAAACAGCTAAAGCTTCATCGAGTTCCTTTTTGCCAGCCATTCCAGTTGAAATAATTACTGGTATTTTGGTTTCAGCGAGCGCTTGTAGCAAAGGTATATTTGTGAGATCTCTACTGGCCACTTTCAAATAATTTGGTGTAAATAGTTTTAAAACACCTAGTGCTCCTATAGCACATATAGTTTCTACCATTTCAAGATTCTTTGTTTTTGCATACTTATAAATTTCAAAATGTTCTATTTCACTTAATTCTAGAAATTTTCGGTGCTCTCCATACGTTTTTCCAAAAGAGTTCGGATTGTCGTATATTTTATTCATCTGACTTACAGACAGTTCTTCGTTTAAATCTCTTTTGGTTAACTTTATTGCGTCCATTGGTTTCAGATTCAAACCAAATAATTTTTCTTTTACTGGCTTTGAAATAAGATCTATAATTAATTTGGCGATAGCAACTGATCCATTATGGTTTTGACCTATCTCTCCAATAATATATGTGTGTGGTATTCGCATCATTTTTGATTTACTAATATTTGTTTTCGCATAATTTCAGCAAAATAAGGATTTGAGTCTATTATATGATAAAGATTGCGAATATTAATTTCTTCTTCCCTCTCAATTAATTTATTATATATCAATTGTTGAAGCTCAAAATCCTCAATTGTGTCAATTGTAAACCTCAAATTCTTGCTTTTCAGAAAACCCGGTGCCTCAATCCATTTAATTTTAAATATATCTGGGTTTTCATAGATATAATTTGTTACATGTTCTTGATATCTCTTCTCTTTATTCAGTCTTAACGCCTTCCTCAATGCGGAGAGTAGCACTGATTCAGCCCAAAACCCATAATGAGTTTTAATAGCAGGTTGTTTGTTTACAGAATAACCTATATAGTCATTGCTATGCAATTTATCCTGTGAATAGAGTTGATTCAATGCTTTCATATCTAAAAAAGGATTATCAGAACATATCCTAATAATACGACTGAATGCAAATTTTTCAGCTGCATCAATATATCGTTTAAGCACGTTTTCTTCTTCCCCCCGAAACAAATTTATCCCACACTTATTTGCTATTTCTTCCATTATATCATCTAATGGATTTGTTGTAGTTGCAATGATGATATCAGATTTTTGAAAATACTTACTCAAATTATTTATAATTATTTCCAATAAGGTCATTTCGTTGTAAAACGGTCTAATAACCTTATTTGGTAATCGAGTAGAAGATGTACGTGCTTGTACGATAATTCCTATTTTGTTCATAAACTTAAAGAGTTCCATTCGAGTATCGTGCTTAAATAGCCATTTCTATTATTTCCTCTTTGTGTAGCGCTGTCAGTTAAGGAAAATTCAATTATATAACCTGGAGAGTCAACATTGAAAGATTTAAAACTAAAATTACTAGCGTAATTTACATAAAGTAGATATTCACCAAATCCTAATATCCTTTTGGGCAACCTAATTTTTATAGTATTTTCCCCACTTGGTAATTGGTCAAATAAATTGCCTTCAATATCATTACTATCAGAAATTAAAATATCTTCATCGGTACTTTTTTTTACTATTTTAAGAAACCCATATAATCCAGGAATTTTCTTATTTATAATTACCTTCTGTTTTATTATAATATCTTCATCGCAACTAAAATGTTGTTTTATATTGTCATTTTCATCAGTTAAACAAGCATAAAGTAATTGGAAGTCTTTATTCGTATCTAATGGCAAAACCTTTTCAGCACCCAGCCCCATATCCTCCATGCATGCTAGATAATGATTTATAACCTCTCCAACAAGACCCTTTTCAATAATATTTCCATTATTTAAAACTATAGCTTTTTTGCATAATCTTTTAATACTACCCATATTATGACTCACAAACAACACCGTCCTCCCGTCATTTCTACTAACATCCTGCATTTTACCAATGGCTTTTTTTTGAAATTCAGCATCGCCTACGGCCAGTACTTCATCCACTACCAGAATTTCGGGTTCTAAAAAGGCGGCCACGGCAAAGCCCAGGCGCACAGTCATGCCGGAGGAGTATCGTTTCGTGGGGGTGTCAATGTATCTTTCTACGCCACTAAAGTCTACTATTTCATCAAATTTACGGTCTATTTCTTTTTTGCGCATGCCTAAAATAGCGCCGTTTAAGTAAATGTTTTCGCGCCCGGTTAATTCGGGGTGAAATCCGGTACCAACTTCTAATAGTGAGCCAATTCTGCCTTTGTAATCAATGGTTCCTGTGGTGGGGCCTGTTACTTTTGAGAGTATTTTTAACAGGGTGGATTTTCCTGCACCGTTCTTCCCAATGATTCCTAATACTTCACCGGGCATTACTTCAAGGTTAATATCTTTGAGTGCCCACACGTATTCGGAGCTTCCTTTGGTGCTGCGGTCATTAATTTCGCCAATTTTTAAATAAGGGTCTTCTTTGCCACGGAGGAGGTACCACCAGCGTTTGAGGTCGTGGCTGAGGGTGCCGGTGCCTACGAGGCCGAGGCGGTATTGCTTACTTAGGTTTTCTATTTTTATTGCTGGCTTCATTTATTTGAGGTTGAGGTTGAGGTTAAGGTTGAGATCGAGCTCCGGGTCTCTTTTTCGGTGGCTGAGCGGTGGTTGCTGTACTTCGACTGCGCTCAGTAACCAAGCGTAGTCGAAGCCCCACATGCTTACTTAACCTTTGCCTCGATCTTGACCTTGGCCTTAATCTTATTCTTTCATGTATTCATATAATTGAGGTTAAGGTTGAGGGAGAATCGATTTCGACTGCTCAATCTCCGGTTTGATTACGCTAATTTTCACTAATTTTATCCACGAACGGCGAAGCCCTCACCGAAGGTAATTTGCACGAATTGTATTGAGGTTGAGATTAAGGTTAAGGTTGAGATTAAGGTTAAGGTTGAGTGAGATCCGATTTCGACTACGCTCAATCTCCGGAAAACTGGTGGCTGCGTATCCGAAGCCCCTATGACCATAACCTTGACCTCGATCTTAACCTTCTTCTATTCTCCTTTCTTTAAATTGTTTTTACTTCGTAATGACTAAAATAAGTAAGTATCTGTAATGCTTTTAGCGTATGAAATGATACCTGATCATATAATTTATGGACTTTTAATCGCTGTATTGTTTCCTGTTTAGTTAGTACTGCCGCTTCGTACAGTGCCAGCGTAGCATATAAAGTATCATTTGCAACAGGCCCAATAACAATGTCGTATTGGTGTGCATTATTCCCTTTTCGGTTTTCAAAAACAAAATCCAACCATTGTTCGTCTGCTTTAGCAAATTTTTTTACCTTGTATTATAAATCTCCAAATATATTATTTTCAATCTGATAGGTAGTAACTATTGCTGTTGCATTATTTTGTATTCTGTTCTGTTTTATTTCAGCCCAACGTTCTGCCTGACTTTGGTTTGTGGTGGTATAAAATCCCTTTCCAAAATCCAGCAGTCGTTGCTTTTCTAACAGTTTTGGCCTTTTTACTACAATAGTACTACTGTGAAACAGCTTCATTTTTGCTTTTTATATATTCATCAATTTCAGCAACTACATAGTCTATACTTTGAGTATGTAACAAATCATAGCTGCTTTGCAAAAAATCAAATACATTGTAATCCTTAAAAACAACATACACCTCATTTCCTGTCATTTCATGCTTATTTCTGTATGCCTCTAAAGAAAATAAAATAAAAAATTGCTTATTATCTGGGTTTTCTATTTTCATACAAAATCAGGAAACTGAAATTTACCGTTTTCATATTCATCTTCGAGTAAGTCGAACAACTTATGTGGACTTAAATGCCATAGTTTTGAAGTTTCATCACTTAAATTTCTGTAAAGCTCTGCATTATATAAATATCCCACAGCATCTACAAAAGGGAAATTCTTACGTTGCCTGATAAGCGAAACGATGCCATTTATTTTGTAGGGAATAATGACCGAGAAATCAGGAATTGTAGTGTTCATAAAACTATTTTGTCTACAAATATATGAAAGTTCTGTTAATTGAGGTCGAGGCTAAGGTTGACCCTTCGACTGTGCTCGGGGTGACTGGTTGATATTTTCCTACTTGACCTTGACCTCGATCTTAACCTTCTTCTATTTTCTTTGCTTTAATTTTTGTTATTGAGGCTAACTCTTCGACTCCGCTCAGGGTGACAGGTTGAAGTCAAGGTTGAGGTGAAGCATTTTCCTGCTCGACCTTGACCTTAACCTTGACCTCAAACAGTATCCATAAAATTCTGTTCCGTCTTATTAAAAATCAATATCCCCAGTAACAACATACCCAATGCAAAACAGCTACTGTACAACAATCCATTGTAACTCAAGGTTCCGGCCCCGGTAAATGAATATTTAAAGGCTTCTATAATTGAAGTTAAGGGATTTAGCATAATAAATGCCTGGTATTTTTCGGGTATTTTAGACATTGGGTAAATCACCGGCGTAGCATACATCCACAATTGTACTGCAAATTGAATTAGAAATTTTAAATCCCTGTACTTGGTTGTTAATGATGAGATTACCATGCCAAACGATAAGCCAAGCATGGCCATTAGCAAAATTAATACAGGCAATAAAAACAAGGCTGTATTTGGATGAATTGTTTCTATGGTGAAATAATAATAAAAATACACACCCAAAAATAGCAGCATTTGAATCGCAAATTTTATAAGGTTAGAGATTACAACAGATAAAGGCATTACCACCCTGGGGAAATATACTTTACCAAATATCCCTGCGTTTTTTGTAAAAGTATCCGAAGTATTTCTAAAACTTTCGGCAAAATAGTTCCAGGCAGTCAGGCCACCCAAATAAAAAAGAATAGGAGGCACCCCGTCAGTTGGAATTCCTGCTATACCATTAAAAACAACCAGGAACATGATTGTGGTAATCAATGGCTGTATAAAAAACCACAGCGGACCCATGATTGTTTGTTTGTAAACTACCACTATTTCACGTCGCACAAAAAGCCATAAAAGATCGCGGTATTCCCATATCTCTTTCAGGTTGATGTCGAAAAGGTGGCGTTTGGGTTTTATGGTACTTATTTTGTCCATTAAATATACTAGTTTTAAAAGGTTGAGGTTGAGGCAAAGGTTAAGGTTGAGGTTAAGGTTGAGGTTAAGGTTGAGGTTGAGGTTGAGGTTGAGGTTTAGGTTAAGGTTAAGGTTAAGGTTAAGGTTGAGGTTAAGGTTGAGTTACTCGACCTCTACCTCGATCTCGACCTCTACCTTGATCTTTTCCTCGATCTTCAGTTATCCTCCAAGCGATTTTATCAGTTTATTTAATGAATGTATAAGTTTTTCATACCTATTGAATATCTCATTTATTGAATTAAAGTAGCCAACTCTTTCTCCATAAATTAAATGACTTTGGGTTTCAGTGGCAGAACCTCTGCTGATGATATAAAAGCGTGCTTTGTCTTTTGATGTATTTCTTCCAAAACCTTCAGCAATATTAGCGTGTACACTGTTTGATGATCTTCGGATTTGTGAAGTCAGACTGTAGTCTTCACTCTTTGGTAAATTAACAGTTAGTTTAAAAATTTCAACTGCCAAATCCATTGCTTCTTTCCAAACAGGCATTTCAGTAAAACTCTTGTACATAACTATTGAGGTTGAAAT
>JARGGF010000028.1 GCA_029210905.1 Bacteroidales bacterium
TTGTTTTTTGCAAGGCAGGTGTACAAATGTTCATCTCCTTTTCTAAACTCCATGCCCACAATTGGCTGAATTCCAGCCTTAAAGGCATATTTAACAAAATCCATTACCCCTGTGGAATTGTTAATATCAGTAATGGCCAGCTTTTGGTGCCCCAGCTCTTTTGCCAGATCTATCGCTTGTTTTACAGACAGCGTTCCGTAGCGCAGACTATAATAGGTATGTACATTCTGTAACATGGGCGATGATATTGGTAATTTAATTTCAGTAATCCTTATTTATTTGATTCTGATTTATTGGGATTTAATTGTTTGTTAAAATGCCAAGGCGAATCTTTGGTTAAGATGTTACAATAGCTGTTGCCATTTAACCAAAATTTCACATGGTGTTACGGTGCGCTGCACCTTCATGATAAAAATAAAAAAAATTGCTACAAATATTATCGGTGTGCTGCACCTACTGATTGCAAAACTTCTAGGTTTTAAAGCAGCAGCGCTGCGTAATATTTATAATAAAACGTAATTGCCTTTTCAGAGGTGCAGCGCACCGAAACCTTATAACATCAATAGTATCCAATGAATTTTTTAATGCATTCATCCAGATAAGATAATTACCAAAAATATCATGACAAGCTAGCGAAGCGATCTCTTATCCTGTCACAGCTTGCCCAGATTTATCAGGGATTTTTCTTCTGGGAGCTTGCGTAAAAATTACACGCTTTGGTTCCTGATACTAGGGACAGGATATAAAAAAAATTCTAATGAACTTAAGAAATCCAGGCTTTACCTGTTTGTATTTTTTGCAATATTTTCACAAAATAGTCAATATCTGATAAAGAGCAAGTATCTGCTAACCCAATATTTATAAAAGCCTCATTAGGGTGCGATTCCTTACTGCCAGGAAAAAGAATTTGAGAAACATCTACACCTTCTAAATCAAGTTTTTCGATAATATACTTGCCAAAATAAGCATGTTTGGCCCAGAATGCAACATGATTATACAAGACCGGTTTATTTAGTTTACTGTCAATACTTTCAATTCCCAGATCTGAACCTAGTTGTTTAATTAATTGCTTTCGCATTAACCTGGTGGAATCCTGCCTTGTATTAATATCGTCCATCGTCTGACTTATCGCTTGATTAAGGCCCAAAATATTTGAAATATTTTTGTTTTCGACAAATTGAATCGCCTTTTTAAGATAGTTATAGCGTTTATTATCAAGTTCTATTAAATTATTGTAAATAGTACATCCAACATTGCTGGGACCATTGATTAACGAGGCATCAAAAGTTACAAAATCAGTTTTAATGGTTTCAAAATCAATTTCAAACCTACCTAATGTTAATTGTGCATTCAGATGGAAATAAATGTGACTGGTTTTACAAATCTGCAGAATTGCCTTAACAGGCAGCAGAACTCCTGAAAAAAAATTAGCGTGTGACAAGCTGAGTAATGTCGTATTCTTCTTGTTTATTAAAATTTCTTTCAATCGCTCAGGATAAATCTCACCATAATCATTAGTTTCTATAAAATGCAGTTTAATTTTTCCAGCTTTTTCAATAAATTCAAAGAATTCCAGCTTATCAGGCGACTCAAAGCGTGAAGTGATAATATGCTCAATATCCAACAAATTTAAAACCACACCAATCAGTTCTATTTCAGCACTTTTGCAGCCATTGTTGAAAAAAAGTTCGGCAACATTCAAATGCAACTTTTCAGCAATAGAATGCCTGCTTTCTTCTATTGCAGCACTAATTTTATGATCGCTGCCAAAACTAATTGGCCTGGCATCTCCATAAATATCAATGGCATTTGTCATTGCCTCCTGCACTCGGCTTGATAGCCTGGAATATGAATTGCTGTTAAAATTTAGGCGGTGCATCTGTAATATTTTATGTCTCACAAAGTACCTCGAAGTTAATGCACAAAGTTTCACAAAGTGCAGAAATTAAGCATCTTACTTTGTGCAACTTTGTGATAAGACTTTGCGTAACTTGGTGCTACTAATTTGATCTTCGGTAATATTAACTACCTAACTGTCAAAATTTAAGTTTAAATGCCAACTATAATAAGGCCTTTATTTCATCCATAATTTTATGTGCCAAAGCATCTGCACTTGCCATAGTTCCACTTTCGGCATAAATTCTTATTATTGGCTCAGTGTTCGATTTTCTTAATTGTACCCATTCACCTTCAAAATCGATCCTGATTCCATCAATAGTGTTTAACTCAGCATTTTGTTTGCGATAAGTTTTTTCAATGGTACTTAATATAGCATCAACATCTGTTCCCTCACTTAATTGAATCTTATTCTTTGAAATAAAGTAGTTTGGATACTGGTTTCTTAATTCAGAACACTTTTTACCCGACTTTGCCAATTGACTTAAAAACAAGGCAATACCAACCAGGGCATCCCGTCCGTAATGCAATTCGGGATATATTACGCCACCATTTCCTTCGCCACCAATAATGGCATTGGTCTCTTTCATTTTATTCACCACATTAACTTCACCAACAGCTGCTGAAGAATATTGCCCGCCATTTTTTAAAGTAATATCTTTTAACGCCTTTGTGGACGACAGATTAGAAACCGTGTTTCCTTTTTTATGCTGCAAAATGTAATCAGAAATAGCAACCAGCGTATATTCCTCTCCAAACATGCTTCCATCTTCATTTACAATAGCCAGGCGATCAACATCAGGATCAACCACAAAACCAACATCTGCTTTAGTCTCAAGAATTTTTTTAGAAATAGCAGTCAGATTTTCCGGTAAAGGCTCCGGGTTGTGTGGGAAATCCCCATTGGGTTCGCAATAAAGTTTAACAATATTTTCCACTCCTAATCGCTCTAATAAATAAGGTATGGCAGTACCACCTACAGAATTTACGGCATCAATTGCTACCCTGAAATTTGCAGAATTAATTGCCTTTGTATCAACAAGCTCAAGTTTTAATATTTCATCAACATGGTTTGCCAAAGCATTGTTTTCAAATATAGTATGCCCCAGTTTAAATACATCTTCAAACACAAAACTTTCCTCTTCTGCAATTTTCAACATCTCTTTGCCTTCGGCATCAGAAATAAACTCCCCTTTTTCATTAAGGAGTTTTAGTGCATTCCATTGTGCAGGATTATGGCTGGCTGTGATTATAATGCCCGCGTCAGCCTTATGCCGCACCACTTCCATTTCGGTGGTGGGTGTGCTGGCCAGGCCAATGTCAATGATGTCAACCCCAAGCCCTATCAAGGTTCCGGATATCAACTGATTAGCCATGGGGCCAGAGATTCGTGCATCACGACCGACAACTATTCTCAATTTGTCTTTCTTGCTTCGGTTTTTTATCCAAAAACCAAAAGCAGCAGTAAATTTAACAATGTCTAACGGACTCATCCCTTCACCTACTTTTCCCCCAATGGTCCCTCTAATTCCTGAAATAGATTTAATTAAAGTCATAATAAAATTGGATTTTAATGTTTTGCCGACAAAAATAATCAATACAATTCGAATAATAACACATATTTTTTTATTATCCATTATCTTGATTATCAGTTACGAAAACCAAGTACAAATAATTATTCCTGGTCGAAAGTCTTTGAAAATAAGCAATTTTAAAGTAAATTCGCAGGGTCAACTATAGTTTATACATTTACTTAATATTATGAAAATAGACAAAATTACTGTAATTGGAGCTGGAAATGTGGGCGCAACCGTTGCTAATGTTGTTGCGCATAAAGACCTGGCAAAGGAAGTTGTACTGGTAGATATTAAAAAAGGAGTTGCCGAAGGAAAAGCTTTGGATATTTGGCAATCTGCATCTATTCTGGATTTTAACAGCCGGGTTGTTGGAGTAACCGACGATTATTTAAGAACCAAAGGTTCAGGTGTGATTGTTATCACCTCAGGGTTACCACGCAAACCAGGCATGTCACGCGATGATTTAATTAAAACAAATGCCAGTATTGTTAAAGAGGTAACTGAAAAGGCAGTAAAATACTCGCCAGACGCTATTATCATTATTGTATCCAACCCTCTGGATGTGATGACCTATGCAGCTTACCTTGCATCCAATAAACCATCGCATAAAGTTTTTGGTATGGCAGGTATTTTAGATACTGCAAGGTACAGGGCTTTCATTGCTGAGGCTTTGGATATTTCTCCTAAAGGGGTGCATGCCTTGCTTCTTGGAGGACATGGTGATACTATGGTTCCATTGCCAAAACATACCTCAGTAAGTGGTATTCCTTTAATAGAACTATTGGGTAAAGATCAGATTGATGCAATTGTTGAAAGGACCAAAAAAGGTGGAGGTGAATTGGTGAGCCTTATGGGAACTTCAGCCTGGTATGCACCAGGTGCTGCAGCAGCTCAAATGGTTGAAGCTATTGTTCGTGACCAGAAAAGAATTTTCCCATGTTGTACCTTATTAAATGGAGAATATGGTTTAAAAGACGTTTATCTTGGTGTTCCTGTTATCCTTGGTAAAAATGGAATTGAAAAAATTATCCAAATGGATTTGGACACAGAAGAAAAGAAACATTTAAATGTTTCAGCTAAAGCGGTAAAAGATGTCATGAAAGTATTGGATGACATGAAATTGTTTTAAAAAACACACCCGGCCAAACAGAAATCCTCGGCAAAACCGGGGATTTCTATTTTAACCTGAAAGCATAAATTTTCATTTCTTGCATGTGAAATTTCATATCTTTTTGATTATCTTAAGCTTAAAAAGCATATTTTCAGAAGCAACTTATTCTCTAATGATTAGTTGACTCAAAATCTTTATTTTAAAAAAATTTCCATATATTTGCGCACTTAAAAAAATTTAAGGGATTAACCTAATAATTATATAAAAACAGAACAAAAATGCAGAATAAAGGAGCAATTAGATTATTAGCAATTCTTTTAGCTTTAGTAAGTATCTACCAGTTAAGTTTTACCTGGGTAGTTAGCAATGAGAAGAGCAAAGCAGAAGAATACGCAAAAAATAATCCATCGAAAACTGAGGCTGAATACCTCGATTCAATTGCAGGTAAGGGAGTTTACAATTTTCTTTGGTTAAAAGATTTTACTTACAGAGAATGTCAGGAACGCGAAATAAACCTTGGACTCGACCTTAAAGGCGGTATGAACGTAATACTTGAAGTATCTGTAATTGATATTATGCGATCATTAGCTAATAACAATCAGGACTCGGTATTTGTGGCTACCATGAATGAAGCAATCAGAAGTCAAAAAGACAGTCAGGATGATTTTGTAACATTATTTGCCAAGGCATTTGATAAAATTGCACCTCCCGGATACAATCTGGCCTCCTTGTTCATCAACCCTGATTTACCGGCTATTACCTATAATTCCACAAAGCAGGAAGTGCTTGATATTATCAGGATAGAAACTGATGGAGCTATTGATAATTCATTTAATATCCTACGATCGAGAATTGACCACTTTGGGGTAAGTCAGCCTAACATACAGACACTTGACAGGGCTGGCCGTATATTGGTAGAATTACCAGGTATTAAAGATCCTGAAAGGGTAAGAAAATTACTGCAAGGAACAGCAAATCTTGAATTCTGGGAAACTTATGATAATACGGAAGCTTTTGAATTTATAAGCGCTGCTAATGAAAAAGTAAAGGAAATGCAGGCCTTGAAAATGGACACTTCAAAAACTGCCAAACCAGAACTTGTTGCTCAGGATACTACAAAATCGGAAGTTGCATTGCTTGACAGCCTTGAACAACCAAAAGATACAAGCCTTGCGTTACTTGAAAAACTGGAAAAAGATACTTCAAAAGAAGCTGCATTAGATAACAATTTTGCTCAATTTGAGAAAGAAAATCCATTATTCGCCGTATTAAGACCAAGCGTTGATAACAAAGGCCAATTATTAAAAGGTGCTGCAATTGGTTACGCTCACCTAAAAGATACTGCAAAAGTTAACAGATACCTTGCTTACAAGCAGGTAAGAGAGGTTCTTCCAAGAACTTTAAAACTAATTTGGGAAGTAAAACCTTTTGCTATTGCTAAAGATGGGCCTAAGGAATACCTAAACTTAGTAGCCATCAAAGTTACCAATCGTGATGGTTTACCAGCACTTGGTGGGGATGTTGTAACTAATGCCCGTGCAGAATTTGGTCAGGATCAGGCTGTTGCAGAAGTTACCATGAGTATGAATGCTGAAGGTGCTCAGGCCTGGGCTCGTATTACCAAAGAAAACATCGGTAGACAAGTTGCTATTGTGCTTGATAATTATGTTTACTCCTTCCCAGTAGTACAAGTCGAGATTACTGGAGGTAGATCTCAAATCACTGGTAACTTTTCAATTAAAGAAGCCCAGGATTTGGCCAACATCCTGAAATCAGGTAAATTACCTGCTCCGGCAAGAATTATTGAAGAAGAAATTGTGGGACCTTCATTAGGTAACGAAGCCATCAGCGCTGGTTTAATTTCGTTCGTAATTGCGTTTATCATTGTACTTTTGTACATGCTATTCTATTATAAATCAGCTGGTTTGGTTGCAAACATAGCATTGATTACCAACTTGTTTTTTATATTTGGGGTTCTGGCTTCTTTAGGCGCAGTGCTTACCCTGCCAGGTTTAGCTGGTATTGTGCTCACAATCGGTATGTCCGTTGATGCAAACGTACTTATCTTTGAGCGAATCCGTGAAGAGCTTACTCTTGGAAAAGGACTAAAACTTGCCATTTCAGATGGTTATAAAAATGCCTACTCTGCCATTATAGATGCAAACATTACTACTTTATTAACTGGTATTGTTTTATTCATTTTTGGACACGGGCCTATTAAAGGTTTTGCAACTACTTTAATAATAGGTATCATTACCTCATTATTTGCTGCAATATTTATTACCAGGCTTGTATTTGTGGCAATGCTTGATAAAAAAAGAAAGATAGAATTTGCTACAAGATTTACAAAAAATGCATTTAAAAATATTAATATAAATTTCATAGGAAAAAGAAAATTATTCTATGTTATCTCTGGAATATTAATAGGCTTAAGTTTATTTTCATTATTTACCAAAGGATTAAACCAGGGTATTGATTTTGTTGGGGGCCGTACCTATGTTGTTAAGTTTGATAACACAGTAAACACAGTTGCTATAGCTAATGCACTTGCAGTTGAGTTTGAAAATGCTCCGGAGGTAAAAACTTATGGTGGTGATAATCAGGTAAAAATAAGTACAAAATATCTTGTAGATAGTAATGATGCCAGTACAGATAGTATTGTTGAATCCAAGCTATATCAAGGGTTAAAACCGGTTTTAGGCGAAAATGTAAGTTTTGATGATTTCATTAAAAACTATAGGCAAAGTTCAAGAAAAGTAGGGCCAACAATTGCCGATGATATTAAAGTAGGTGCGGTTTATGCAATTCTGTTTTCTTTAATAATCATGTTTATATATATGTTTATCCGGTTTAAAAACTGGCAGTTTGGTTTAGGTGCCTTTGGTGCATTGGTTCACGATGTGTTAATTGTTCTGGGATTGTTTTCATTGTTAGGTGGCCTTGTACCTTTCTCCCTGGAAGTAGATCAGGCATTTATTGCGGCTATTCTTACAGTAATTGGTTACTCATTAAACGATACTGTGGTAGTTTTTGACCGAATTCGTGAATATGTTCGGGAACATAAAAGAGGCAGCCGGGCTGAATTATATAATTCTGCACTAAACAGCACTTTAAGTCGTACTTTCAGTACCTCTTTCAGTACATTTATCGTATTGCTTGCCATCTTTATTTTTGGAGGTGAAGTAATCCGTGGATTTATCTTTGCGTTGCTGATTGGAATAGTTGTAGGTACTTACTCATCTCTGTTTATTGCAACACCTATAGTATTTGATACTATTAAAGTTCAGGATAAGGTAAAAGAGGAGTCAACCAAACAATATTTAGGTGGAAAGAAAAAAGACAAAAAAAGTTAATTAAATTACTTGAAATAGATTAAAGGGCTAATGCATAAAGTATTAGCCCTTTTCATTTTGCCAAAATTCCTTTAAATTGATAGTTTAAAAACGAGTAGTTTAGAAGCGAAAATTATTATCTTTGCCAAAACTTTTCAATATGGCAACACATTTATTATTTATCAGTGGATCGGAAATTTTCATCGTGCTGTTAGTAGTTTTATTGTTATTTGGATCTAAAAAAATACCCGAAGTAGCTAAAGGTTTAGGAAAAGGAATCCGGGAATTTCGTCGTGCTACGGATGAGATAAAAAAAGAGATTACGGATACTGAAATTTCTAAGGATATTAAGGAAATAAAGGACAAATTAAAAGGCCCGGGTTTATAATTTATGGAGTACATTAAGTTTATTGCAGGATTAACTATTCTTGTTGTCAGTGGGAAATACCTTGTACAGGGTGGCGTATCCATAGCGCGCTATTTTAATATTTCAAAACTTGTAATTGGGCTTACGGTAGTTGCCTTTGGAACTTCCGCACCGGAATTAATTGTAAGTATAAATGCCGCAGTTTCCGGAAACCCGGAAATTGCTTTTGGTAATGTTGTGGGCTCCAACATAACGAATATTGCCTTGATATTGTCATTCACTGCCTTACTTATCCCTATTCCCGTTCATAAAAATTCATTACGCTTTGATTGGCCAATGATGATGCTGGCTTCTGTTTTGCTTTATGTGTTTATTTTAAATGATAAACTTGACTGGTATGAAGGCGCCACTTTATTTGTATTGCTATTAGTATACCTGTTTTTTCTTATTACAAAATCAGAAAAAGAGCCCGAAACATTGGGAGACGTAGAAAAGGTAAAGCAGTTAAGTTTAGGCGTCTCACTTCTGTTAATCTTGATATCATCAGCAGGACTTGCTTTTGGGGCTGATTTTTTAGTTGATGGCGCCTCTAGTATTGCTGAAAGCTGGGGTGTAAGCAAAAGGGTAATTTCTCTCACAATTGTCGCCATTGGAACAAGTGCTCCTGAATTAACTGCCTCTATAATAGCTGCTTTAAAAAAGGAAACTGATATTTCAATAGGGAACATAATTGGTTCTAACATCTTTAATATAATGGCGGTGTTGGGCATTACAAGTATGATAAAATCGATACCTATTGATCATATTGCATTTAGTTTTGATATTATCTGGATGATTTTCCTGGCAATATTGCTCTTTCTGTTTATCTATCCTTTTAAAACCGTTTTTCTTAACAGGGCTGAAGGATTGCTCCTTTTACTAGCCTACATAATTTATGTATCTATGGTTCTGTTTGGTTTTGATTTTGAGTCTATATCCAGCAGTCTAAGCCATTTAGTTTCTGGTTAAAATCCATTTAAACTTGTAAATTAAACTTTTAAAATGATTGAATCGATAGGAATTACAAAATCTTTTGGTGCATTACAAGTTCTAAAAAACATCAACTTCAAAATAAAACAAGGAGAAATAGTTTCTATTGTTGGAGCAAGTGGTGCCGGGAAAACAACCCTTTTACAAATAATTGGCACCCTGGATAAACCTGACAAAGGTCAAATAATTATTGATAAAATAGACATTAGTGAATTAGGAAATAAAAGGATATCAGGCTTTAGGAACTCAAAAATAGGTTTTGTATTTCAGTTCCATCATCTTTTAGCTGAATTTACTGCTCTTGAAAATGTTTGTATTCCTGCATATATTGGTGGCCGGTCAAAGGCTGATGCAGAAAGTGAGGCTGTGAAAATTCTAAAATTTCTTAATTTATCAGAAAGGCTGGATCACAAGCCTGGACAGCTTTCGGGTGGTGAACAGCAAAGAGTGGCTGTTGCAAGGGCCCTTATTAACAATCCATCGGTTATTTTAGCCGATGAACCTTCGGGAAACCTCGATTCAGCAAATAAAAAAGAACTACATGAGCTTTTTTTCAGTTTGCGCGATCAATTTAATCAAACCTTTATTATTGTTACCCATGATAACCAGCTTGCAGAAATGTCTGACCGCATTTTAAAAATAAAAGATGGAATTATTGCATCCGAATAAAATGACTCCGCTCTATGGATTTAAAGCGTGATGAACTAAAAATATTTCTTGACGAAAAATACAACCTATACAATCGACCTGCTTTTATTGAATCAGATCCTATTCAGGTCCCTCACCAGTTTTCAAAGCCTGAAGATATTGAAATAGCGGCATTTCTCACAGCTTCCATCGCCTGGGGCAACCGTAAAATGATTATTAAAAATGCCAAAACTATTATTAGTCTATTGGACAATGCTCCTTTGGATTTTGTAACAAACAGTAAAGAAACCGATTTAGAGAATCTTGGTTTTTTTGTTCATCGAACTTTCAATGGCTCTGACTTGATTTTTTTCCTTAAAAGCCTACAAAATATTTATAAAAACCACGGTGGATTAAGAAATATTTTTGAATCAAATTTTATTGATGTAAAATCGTCATTAGCCAACTTTCGTGAAATTTTCTTTAGCATAGAACATCCATTGCATGTAAAAAAGCATGTGCCTGATGTAATAAAAAAATCTGCTGCCAAACGATTAAATATGTTTTTAATGTGGATGGTTCGGAATGATAACAGAGGGGTGCACTTTGGATTGTGGAATAAAATACCCACACATGAATTAAAACTTCCACTTGATGTCCATACGGCTAATGTAGGAAGGAAACTTGGTTTACTGCACCGTAAACAAAACGACTGGCAGGCAGTGGAAGAAATAACTGACGAACTCAGGAAATTCGACGAAAAAGATCCCGTAAAATACGATTTTGCGCTTTTTGGACTGGGGGTTTTTGAAAAATTTTAACAATGGGAAATTCCTGGTTTAAATTCAAACAATTCACTGTATTTCAAGATAATACAGCAATGAAAGTTGGCGTTGACAGTGTTTTATTAGGAGCCTGGGTACAGGTCGAAAATTCTGAAAAGATACTTGATATTGGCGCCGGAACCGGTATATTAAGTTTAATGCTTGCCCAAAAATCAAATGCAAACATCACTGCAATAGATATTGATAAAAATGCTTATTTGCAGGCTAAAGAAAATGTAAAGATAAGCCCCTGGGCTTCGCGTATTTCTGTATTTAACCTTGGTCTTCAGGAATTTACAAAAAACAGGCCCGGGAATTTCGACTTAATCATCTGCAACCCTCCTTATTTTACAAATTCGTTAAATTCACCTGATCAACAAAGAAACCTGGCCAGGCACGACAACTTGCTCTCATTAGAACACTTGCTCGAAAATTCAAAAAAATTACTCACCGCTACCGGGAATTTCAGCATAATTTATCCCTATGTCAAGAAAGAACTATTGCTTTCTGTAGCTGAAAAACATGGCCTTTATCCCAAACGTGTTTTAATAATTAAAGGGAACGAACTAAAACAACCAAATAGAATTATTGTAACATTTAGTGCAAAAAGGACAGAAATTACTACAGAAATACTATCCGTTCGTGAAGTTGAGAAAAACGAATATACTACTGAATATAAAGAACTTACAAAAGATTTCTACCTGGCATTTTAAAGTTTTTTTACATCCACAGCATAACAAAACCCTGGCTTAACATCGCCCATTTGCCACAGATGAATGGAACTGCCCCGGCAATCCTTTATATGGGCACAATTTGAACAGAGGGTATCCTTCAGCCATTCTTTCTTTCGGAAAATATCAAAATTGTTTTCCCATAAATTCCTGAAATTATCTTTTAAAATGTTGCCAACATGGAAGCCTTCTGAATTATTAGAACAACCGGTTATTGTTCCATCTGCAAGTATCGAAGCAATATTGATTCCTGATCTGCAAAAAAATGAATAATCCCTGAGTTTTATATCCTGGTCGAAAGGAACCCATCCTTCGCAGCTGAGATTAACGTTTAAACCTTGTTTATATAGCTGGTTTTTATTTGCAGCTATCCATCCTGTCATTTCCTTTGTTTGTTCAAAAGAGAGCTCCAATTCATCGTTTTCATGAGCCCGTCCTGAAGGGAATATACGAAACAAACGCCAATCAGGTATTTTGTTTTCGATTAAAAGGGCTGCGATTTGATCCAACTCCTTAAGGTTCTTCGGAGAAACACAGGTTACCACATCTTTTAATAATATTTTAGATTTTGCAATCAATTGGAGTGCCATTAAAGTTTTTTCATATGCCTGGGGATGATTCCTTAACCAATTGTGAGATTCTTCTACCCCATCAAGGCTTAAGGTAATACTGGAAATGCCTGCCTTGATTAATTGTCCTAGTTTATTGTTATTCAACAACATACCATTAGTTACCATGCCCCACCGCATACCTTCTTTGTTAATGTAATCACCAATTTTTAAGATATCAGGATGCATTAATGGTTCTCCACCTGTAATTATAAAACCCAGGCTGCTTGAGAATTGTTTTTTGAAATAGGAAATTATTTTAAACCAGCTATCCGTTGTTAACTCGGGTGAATTAACATTCTTGCTGCAATCAGATCCGCAGTGTAAACAATTGAGATTGCATTTTTTAGTAATTTCCAAAAACAAATATTGTAAAATATGTTTTTTGGTCTCTTTGGTTTTATATAATCGATGTAATTGACTTTTAAGGTTATTTTTAAGTTCCAAATTTATATAGTTTAGTGTAAATTTCGGTTTTAGTGACAGTGCGCTCAATTAATATTTACAAATCATTACCAATTAATAATTAAGAAGATGTAAGGAAAGCAATTATACTTAGTAAACTTCACATTTCATCTAAAAACCCCGACTGAAAAAGAGCTGGAAAATCTTTAGTTTTTTATCTCTAGTTTTAACTCAAACAATGACCCTTCCGTCAAGTTTACTTCTGTGGATTGAAATTCACCCAGGTTCTCAATTCCATCAACATCCTCAATTACAGCACTATACACATACTTGTCTTTTTGAGTTAAGTAAAACTCTGCTTCTCCTGACTCATTAGTATAAAGTTCATTTATTGGCTTCCTGTTTTCAAAAACGGTGACTTTAAGACCCGGAATTGCCTGATTATTATTGTCTTTAGCATTAATATGCTTTGGATTTTCGAGATCCATTGGTGGGCCATAACAAGCGGCAAAAACAACTGAAAAAGACCCCGTAAGGAGATAACTCAGATATTTTTTAACAAACTGAAACATAGCAGAATATTTTTTTATTAAACGTAACTTATTTTAACAAAATTGTTGAGTACAAAATTACTACAGCAAAGTTACAAAAAAGTATGAAAGCTTGTTCTAAATTGTTATTGTTAAAAAGGTATATTCAGACCTTCGTTTCAGAATAGCCTTTAGTAATTCATAATGATTCTAAATTGGATTATCACTGTAAAAAATGATGAAATTGTCCTAATTTTGTGGGGGAAAAATCCGAAAATTTCAAAAGTAAATTTTGATAGAATAGTTATAAAACGTTGAATCATGACAAAAAGTAAGAAGCATTTAACATGTGATGGTAATTATGCAGCATCGCATATTGCGTACATGTTTAGCGAAGTTGCAGCCATTTATCCTATCACGCCATCGTCGAACATGGCCGAAAATGTTGATGAATGGGCAGCAGTTGGCAGAAAAAATATTTTTGGTGAAACAGTTAAGGTAACTGAAATGCAGTCAGAAGCGGGCGCTGCAGGCGCTGTGCACGGTTCCCTTCAATCTGGAGTTCTAACTTCAACTTATACCGCATCCCAGGGAT
>JARGGF010000290.1 GCA_029210905.1 Bacteroidales bacterium
CAAATTTCTTACTGTTAATAAAGGGGAAGCACTCTATATTGACACTCTATCGTACAATACTAAATCTGTTTCTAAGAGTGGAATTCTAACTTTTAAATCACTGTATTCTGATTATACTTACGATTATCCATTTATTATCAATTATCAATTTTTAGATAAATGAAAATTCAAATATATCAGATTTTTATTTTTTTATTGCTCTTTTTATCATGTTCAAAAGTTAAAAAGTCTGATTTTTCAGAATATATTGAGCAGATTCAACATTCCATTGAAATTATTGATATAGAGACAGAACGCTATATGATTGATTTGGAATATCTGCAAAAAGACATCTCAGAATATCATCAAAACTATTTTGCTGGGAAATTACAACCTAAAGAAAAAGCTGACACATTACTGCAAATTATTGATAGTATATTGAATGAAAAAGGTTATGATCAGAATAATCCGCTTCAAAGCAATATAGAACAAAAAGGGAAAATTGAATACGCTGACATTCTTAAATTAAAAAAAGGTTTTAATGAAATAGAAAATGCTTTCTTTATTGCTATCGGAGACACTGCCGGATATTCTAATTTCATTGAAAAAATAAAAAAGGTGGTGTCTACATCAAACTGGTCAGGAGTCAGAGCTTTATCAGGCAAAGTCATTAGTAAAATGGAATTAATTGCTGTTTTACTAAAGCTAAAATTAGATCTTAAATTAATTAAACACGATGTATTATCATTTCTGTTTTCAAATATTGCTGCATCTAGTTTCAAGTTTTCAAATATCGAAGCGTTTGTTATACCCAATTCAGTAATTCTTCCATTAGGTAAATCCTACAGTGCAGAAATTATTTTAGCATCATATGATACCACCATTTTATTAAAATACGTAATAGACGGGAAAAACTTTGAATACCCAAATGGTAAAGGTTTTTACAAGGAGCGGGTTGTTGAAAAATCAGGAGAAGTATTAAAGCATGGTGAGTTTATTGTAAATAGCCCCAGAACTGGTAAAGTACTAACCTTTCCATTTTTCATCCATTACCGGGTTCTGAAAAAGAAATAAAACCACATAATGCCTGACTACAAAGCCCTCCAACGAAAAAAACGAGGACAGATAAATGATGAAGATCTCAATGTATTTACTCATTTTTCTGAAAAAGAACTGCTGGATTGTCTTAGTTCAGGAGATTCTATAACCCGTACCTGTGCAGCCACTATTATAGGAAATAGGAAATCCATAACGTCAATTCCTGATTTGTGCAAGGCATTAAAAATAGAAAAAGCTCTCTATCCCAAAATTGCTATTTCAGAGGCATTGGGTGAAATTGGTGAACCGGCTATTCCATTTCTTATTGATATGCTAGGCGAAATTGGCAACAACCAACACAAAAAATTACCTGATAAATCATTTGAAAAATGGAATTATCCTTTGCCAAGAGATATTGTAGCCAGAACAATTGTTAAAATAGGTCAAACTGCGCTCCCGCAGTTAATTGATTCACTTGATAGACTAAACGAAAAGCAAATAACGGAAGCTATTGATGCAATTGGGTTTATTTCTTTTTATTCTCAGGATAAAACAGCTTGGAAAGCACTTTTACAGTTATTAGATTTATATAAACTTAATAAAATAATAGTGTGGAAAATAATTAGGAGTCTACAGAGTTTCCACGAACTTGAGGTAGAGCAAGTGCTTGAGAGCCAGGTATTATTTAACCCAGAGCCAGCAATTCGTTGGGAAGCAATTCGAAGCCTGACACAAATCACGGCTAGTTCAGCTCCCGATTGTTTTTGCCTGGCCGAAAAGGACAATGATGCCAGGGTGAAACATGCTGTAAAAATTGCAAGGAAAAGGTTGTTATTAAAATCATTGTAGGTCGAGTATAGTTAATTATCATTTCCCTCCGATCCCTTATTTGCTGTTTGCCCGGCAATAAAAAAGAGTGCAAGCCCTACCAGAATCAGGCCAATTCTTATTACCCATCCCATTGTATTTCCCCAGGTATCAATCCATGCCAGAATTTTTAACTGGTAATCAATAAAATAAAGAATGCAAGAAATAATTCCGGAGATTGCTAAAAATCCTCCCAGGTTTGTAAGTAATCTGTTCATATTTATATCATTAAAAAAGGTCAAAGTTGAATTTGAAATATTCTGCTTTTTCAGCCTTCAAATCTAAACATAATAAGGTAGAATCCAATTTTTTCCTATAGCTCATTTTTATTCTTTTATGGCAATTTAAAGTTAGTATAAGTATAGGCACTATTATGTAATATGCATATAATAAGAGCGATAGATTAAATCTTCTTACTTTTTTTAAAATTTACAATTAAAATGAATTGAAGGTTTATAAAAAGTTTAACTTTGCTTTTAGAATTAATACCAATAATGAATATAAGTATCAGGATTTCAACCAGTAACGATCTGGATCTGCTTGAGGAAATTGAACAATTCTCCTTTCCTGCTTTTCAAAGAAGTGCCAGGCGCGGACTTCAGCTTAGTTTAACCAGTCCATTTCAAAAAGTGTGGTTGGCAGAAACAAAAAAGAAAAAGAAAACCATTACACTTGGGGCACTCATACTGCATTTGCACAAAAAAACGCTTCGAATATATTCCATTGCAGTATTACCTGAATTTCAGGGACATGGTGTAGGTTTGAAATTGCTTAACCATGCTTGTAATTATGCCTTGGCACATGCTTTTTCGAAAATTACACTTGAAGCAAGTTCCTCAAACAAAAAATTAATTGCTTGGTACGAAAAAGCTGGTTTTGTGCCACTCGAGGAGATAAAAGATTATTACTGTCCTGGTGAAAATGCAGTAAGAATGGTTTTTGAGGTGCCTGGCATGGGTACTAAAAATATCATTTCGAATATTATAGTAGTAGATAAACTTAAAGAATGGACTATCGATATTGAAGGAGTTCAATTAGTAGCAGCCAAACAGTATATTACATCTGCCGAATTCCAGGTTTATAAAAATATCAGGGTTTTTAATTTGTGCAGCTCCTATCGGTACCAAAGTCTTGGGTATTATGTTTCTTTACTGGCATCAGCCAGGGAACACAGGGCCATACCAAACGTAACAACTATAAGAGATTTCAAGGACTTACCCTTAATTAGATCCATTGCCACCGAAATAGATGAGCTGATTCAGGTTACTTTTCAGAAACATAGCCAGACTCAATTTAGCTTGAATATTTATTTTGGACATACCATTGACAATGTTTATCAGCAGTTGGGTTCCAGACTATATTCATTGTTTGAGGCTCCTTTGCTGCATATAGAATTTAGAAAAATGGATAAGTGGTTAATTAGTAAGGTATTGCCACTTAGTTTGAAAAGTCTCGATACCGGAGATCAAACAAAAGTACAGTTTTTTGCACAAAAATATTTTGCTAAAAAGCGATTTACCAAACAAAGGCTAAAAAATTATAAATACGATTTGGCTATTTTGATTAAACCAAATGAAGCGAATCCACCTTCATGCCCGTTGGCCTTAAAAGAATTTAAAATTGCGGCTGAAAAAACAGGTTTTTATACAGAATTTATTACCCGCGATGATTTAAACCGCATTTCGGAATTTGATGCATTATTTATCAGGGAAACCACTAATGTGAATGACTACACATATAAATTTTCGCGCATGGCCTATGCCGAGGGACTTGTTGTAATTGATGATCCCTGGTCGATTCTTAGGTGCTCCAACAAAATTTATTTGCATGAAAGGCTGAAACAAAATGGTATACTAACGCCTCCAACCTGGGTTTTGACTAAAGGCATTTCAAACGGTCACACTGCTGAACAGGCTGGTTTTCCAATGGTCTTAAAGCAGCCTGATAGTGCTTTTTCTTTAGGTGTAGTAAAAGTAGAAAACGAAGAAGAACTAAAAAAGGCCACTGCTCAATTATTTAAAAAATCGGATTTGATAATTGTTCAGCAATTTTTACCATCAGAATATGACTGGCGGATAGGCGTATTGGATCAAACCCCTTTATTTGCATGCAAATATTTTATGGCTAAAGGTCACTGGCAAATTTATAATTGGGATGGATCAGAGGCTGATAATTCAGGTGTAGCAGAAACTGTTCCAATGGAATTGGTACCTGAAAAAGTGCTGAAAACTGCTGTGAAAGCTGCCTCCTTGATGGGTGATGGTCTATATGGTGTTGATTTAAAGCAAATTGGAGATAAAGTCTATTTAATTGAAGTCAACGACAACCCAAATATTGATTATGGCATTGAAGATGATGTTCTTAAAAACCAACTTTATGAAAAAATCATGCAATCCATATATAACCGCATTGAAATGTCAAGAAATATAGCAAGGTTTGTGTCGGTTGAGCCTGATTAACAGAAGAAAAAGCAATCAAGATGGTATGTGCTTCTGCTCAAATTCTTTTGTGTGGCATCATAATACCTTGCTTATACCAGGGCAATAAAACTGGTAAAAATTCATGTCAAACACATTTGTATGATACCAGAAGTTGATAATCTGATGAAAACCCTGTCTAAAGTCTAATATTGGAGTTTGATATCGTTAAAAATCATATGGGACATTATTGTAGAATATGTAGATTAGAGCGCCCGAATGAAAAATTCTCAGGCAAAGGCCATAAAAATCATACCTGTAAGGACTGCTCAAAATTACCAAAAGTGGATAGGGAAAAAGAAATCCATCTTGAGGAAATAAGTGGATACTTCTATCAATCAAATATTTCAAAAAAGAACATTTTAAGGCTACAACTTCTCTCCAAATCAAAAGTAAAAGAAGTTGCTTCAATGGCCGAATTAGTACATGAAGTAGGACTTTTACACCCCAGGAAAAAAAGGAGGATGAAATTTCTTGCTTCAACCCAGAGGGAATTACTTAAAAAACTATCAGCCATTGGACTTGTTTACCTTTATACATTCTATGAAAATATTGAAGAATTGGATATGTTTGATCAAGAAGAGGCTGAGCTTAACGACTTTTATGATGAGGAAAATCTTTGGTGAAATAGATCAGCAAAACAACGCATTTCGATAAATAGGCAAACAATAATAATTATGTCAATCTGTTCTGCTTGTTTCAATTTCTCTTAGGTAATTTCTTGCAAACCTCTTTGCAATAAAGAATAGATTGCCTATTTTTATGGAAGTAAAGTAACTTATCTAGCAATAAAACAGAAATATCGAAAATTGGGGTATTGAATTTTGGGTATTAAGGAAGTTGTAACGCATTTTGAATAAATAGATTTATTTATAGGATTATTGATTCTGATTCAAATAAAGATACTTACCTTAATGATGATGATTTGGTAGGATTGTATACTTCTAAAACCAACGGTGATGATTTTAAGAGGGTTAGCCCAAAAAATCAACAGCTTATTGATTGGGAGACAATCGATTTACAAGGATTGTTATATTTCAGAACAATGGAGGATATTGATAGAAATGGAGCATTTGATGATAAGGATAGGATTAACCTTTATGAGTATAATTTGATAAAAGGTGATTCCATTAAACTGATTTTTAACGATAAGATTTACCAGGAAATGAAATAATTTGGATGATAGAAGCGACCGATAATGAAGAACAAATTCAAGATCTTATTAGGAATTATTTTTTTCCCGATGTATGTTTATGCCCAAAACATCGAAATAAAATATATTGGAAATTGTGCCTATAAAATAAAATTAGACAGTGTTGAAATTTTCACAGACTTTCCATACGAATCCGGAGCCTATGGATATATGGAATATATTCTTGATAGTGTAAACCTAAACAAATCGAATCAGTATTTATTGTTTACCCATCAACATAAAGACCATTATTCTAGTAGCTTAGTAAAAAAAGCCGGATTGAAAAAGTATCGGCCAAGAATGCCAAAAAGGAAAAAGAAACAACTTTTTCAAGAATTGGAAACAAAATTTGGAATTGCAGTAAAAGTATTTAAAACAAAACATCGCTATTCAATTAAACACAATTCGCTGGCTATTGAATGGAAAGGACGGAGGGTCTTTATTTTTGGCGATACTGAAAATGATTTTCCTGAATATTTGCACAAAAATTATATTGACTTAATGTTTATTACAAGTTGGCAGCTACCTAAGCTTAAACAGAAAAACAAGGACTATAATATTAAGAATATGGTTATTTACCACTTACCATCAAAAGAATCGGGTAATAGAAAACAGTTGACCGAATATATGGATTACCATTTGAGTTTTCTTACTAAAAAACTAAATTATGTAATTTTGAATCAATATGAAAATGAAGTTTTAGAGTAAAGCAGACTAAAGCTCTATGAAGTTAGGGTA
>JARGGF010000291.1 GCA_029210905.1 Bacteroidales bacterium
GGCATTTGTAGCATAATTCTGGCATACTCTGACTCAAAAATGAGTTAAAGTCAGATTGGTGCGGATCATGACATTTATTGCATCTTCCTCCACTTACAGGATTGTGAACCACATCATCTTCTTTAATATCAAGCTGATGGCAATCTTTACATAGATCTACTACTTTTTTTTGAACTACCAGCTTTTTATAATTCGAACCATGCATAGCATGACAACTTTTGCACTTACCTTCCTTTGCCGGTTTATGGATGTTTTTTTTAATATTAATGTCGGTATGGCAAGAATAACACATGTTTGGAATGGAATCAGGCAGTAAATAACTTTCTTTGGAACTGTGGGGATTGTGACATTTGGAACAATTTTCTTTTGCCGGTGCATGTACGTTTTTTAATTTCATTTCTTCGTCAACAGTCTCATGACATTTAAAGCACAGGCCAGGCATTTCCTGACTCAAAAATGAATTAAAATCTGATTGATGAGGATCATGGCATTTATTGCACCTTCCTCCACTTACAGGATTGTGAACCACATCTTCTTCTTTGATTCCCAAATCATGGCATTTATTGCACAAGCCGGAGACTTTTTTTTGTATTAATAATGATTTATTATTGGAACTATGTGGTGAATGACAATCTAGACATTGTCCATCTTTTGACGGCTGATGAAGGTTTTTTTTCACTTTCAATTCATGGCAGGAAAAACAAAGCATTGGCATTTCTTTGGTAAAAGTAAATCCCTTCATGCCTTCTTTTGGATGTACCTGACCATTTGATGTATGGCACTTTTCGCACGATTCATTTGAAGGACTGTGTTTTTGCTTATACTCCATTATTTTGCTATGGCATTCAAGACAAGGATTATCATTTGCACCAACACTTACATTATAACTAAGATATGCTGAATAAGATGCAATTGCAGAGGATTGCGATGAAGAGTTAGGCATCAGGCTTGAAAACCAAATTAATAATGAATATATAAACCCATTCATGATTACAGTATTTATAGTTTAAATTTCCGGATAATTTTACCGTATATATTGTAAAAATCAGTGTTATCGCTCAAATGATTCCTACTATAAATATCGGCACCCAGCTTAAAAGTCATTTGCCTGTATGAAGTGGAAAATTCTGTTCTGCCAGTTAACAAATCCAGGTCTATTCCGTCACCTTGCTGATTGCGGTATCCGAATTCGACCGAAATATGTGATTGAAAACCAAAGCGATAGGCAATTTTTCCAGAAATATCAGCAAATTGCTGGTGTATTTTCTCCACTGTTTTTTCGTAGATGCTTACATTGCCATTTAATGAACAAATCATCCGTTTATAAAATGTTTTATTGAGCTGGATATAATATCTCATCCGTTGATATGGAATGATATTGCTGTTATAATTATCATATTCGGCACCTAGTCTTGCAAATCCAAAATCCAAATTACCACCAGCTACAATTTGGGTGTATTTGTTGAGCGTTAAATGATCTACATTTTGAAAATTAATATATTTCAGGTCAGATGCCTGAAAATATAGTTCTATCAGCTTTCCAAACAGAAAAATGTTTGCTGCAAAAGAATTATTGCTGGCATCATATTGATAAGATCCCGGCTGTAGTGCTGTATAATCAATGTATACGGTTTCATTATTTTGGATTTGGCCCCCGGGTAACCGCTGAATCTCAATAATATTGTTTCTTTCAATTAATATATAGTCAAAATCGGGCTGGTAAATGATTGTTCCTGAAATGTCTTTAACAATAACAGAGGCCAGTTCAATATATGCTCTGTTTAATATAACCAATTGTCCATCTGTTAGATTTTGTTCTTCATTTATTATGGTTATAAAAGTATTTTGGGCTTCCATTTCCTGGTGATGCCAGTAATACCTATATGAGAGCGAAAGCTGGCCTTTGGGTATCTTTTTAGTATAATGGAAATTGATGCCGGCTTTATTGTTAAATTCTTTATACGCAGTCTGGTTTAGATTATAGTGTTCGAAAAATACATTTGTATTTAAACTAGCATAAAGCTTGTGTTTAAGCGTGGTTCTTATTCGGTTTTGAATTAAATTTTGCGACTCCTGTTTTGTGTCAAAATATTGATAATTTCCTATAAATGACAGGTTTAAAGGCAATTTCATGGTAATAAATTCATTGGCCTGAAATTTTGTATAATTAAGATTTCCGTACTGACTGAAATTTGTAATGATTGACCTGAAATTGTATCTTTTCTTGTCATCGAGATAGATGGTGTTTTTTAGATTGATGTTGTCTATATTGTTTTCTATAGGAAGCAGTTCTGCCTGCTGACGAACATATTCATTATGAGTAAAAACTAATTCATGAAAATCGCGTTTTGAAAATGATTTATAGGCTTTACCCTGTAGGTTTTTTTGATCCATTTTGTATACGCGTTTTGATGCAATTTCTTCCTGGTTCCAAATATTCTGACTGTAATTTAGATTAAATGGGAGTATTTTATTTTTATAGGAGAAGTTAGCCCCCCATCTTTGATTATTTGATTTAAGATTTGTGAGATATTCACGGTTATTTATGCTCTGGTTAAGGTTTGCAAATGCACTGAGGGTGACTTTTTTTTGTTTAAAAAAAGTCGTTTTCATGTCTAATTTTTTATAAGTTCTTACCTCGGAGCGATCAGGAATTGCTAAGAATTGTTCCTTCCCGGTTTCTGGTCGGTATTCGGCATCCACATCTAAAGTCATAAATCTGGGATCCCAGATAAAACTTTTGGTTTTAATACTTATGCCACCTGAAAAATTTGAGCTTTGATTAGATTCACTGTACTGATTAAATGTTGATTCTTTCCCTCTGTAAAAACCATCTAAATTAATTTCTCCGTTAAAATGTGTCAAATTCCATAAGCCGACAGATATGACAGGTTCCTGGGCATAATTATCCTGTATAATAAATAGTAATAAAAGGCTGTAAATTAGAATCTTAGCTTTCAACTTACTTAGTTAATTTTATTTAGTAAAAAATCTGTTTTTTCCTCCATGTGGATTGTGACATGTTATACAATCCGACTCTTTATTTTTATGATATTCACTTGCATAGATAACTTTCTTATCATGGCAATTCAGGCATATCTGATTGTCATTGTAAAGAAGTAAATTTGGTGTATTTTCAATATGCGCGCTATGGCAGGCGCTACAATATTCTCCAGCCACAGGACCGTGGAGAAAATCGTATATTTTAGCATAGTTATTATGACAATTATAACATGAACCATGCTGAGGCATAAACCTGTTTTCTCCACCATGTGGATTGTGACATTCAATACAAGTATTTTTATCGCTGTTTATATGAAATTTACTGGTATAGATTGTAGTAGAATCGTGACAATGAAGACATAGTTGCTCAGCAGGTTGTTTAAGTAATTTTTCTAATTGTGATTTGTGCGGATCGTGGCAGTTTGAGCAATATCCGCCACCAACTGGTCCATGTACAACTCTAGAGCTCTCCTTATAATCGGTATGGCATTTATAACAAAGTTGGGGCTGAGAGTCAATTGTTTTACCTATAGATTTCTGATCATGGCAACTGACGCATTCTTTTTTTCCGTAAGGCGAATGAATTTGGAATCCTGGTTTTGCTACTCCATTTGATTTGGCAAGCAGAGTTGTACTATCTTTGACAGATAAAGAATCTGCAACTAAATCTATATCAGCAGTTTGGGGGTTTGGAACTCCATCAAAAAAAAATGACAATACTTCATATTTTTTCTGTGTAGTACATGACACAAAAAAAATAATAGTAATCACACACAAATAGTATTTCTTTCTGACTGAATACATTTAGCGCAAGTTTTATTTCTCAGGTTCAACGTAGGCGTAGATATTTAGCTTATTATCGCCAATAATATTAGTAACCAGAATTAAATATTTTATTTTATAACCTGGATTCACAAAGCTTTTGAAGTACTCAATGTTCTCATAGTCAATATATACCTTTGCAGGTAATGACATTCCTCCGGGTCCTTTTGAACCACCACCAAAAAACATTAACAACTCATTATTTTTATTAAATATCTGTACATTTTGAAATGCGGCATCGACAACATACCGGTTTAGTTCTCTATCAAGAGCGATACCTTTCGGGCGCACAAACTGACCAAAATTATTTCCGTAGCTTCCAAAAGCTTCTTCAAATTCTCCACTATGCTTATATATTTTTATTTTAAAACTTCCAAAGTCTGTAACATAAACCTTATTATCCGTTACATATAGATTTGTTGGTTGATTTAAATAACCCTCAGAGTTATTTTCTATATCAGGGAAGGAAAATATTAACTGAAAGGTAGAATCATTCTGATAGACATTTATTGCATGGTTTTTTATATTGGCAACCCATATTTTGTTATCCTTTACAAAAACATCAGTTGGTTTAAAGTTTTCCTTTTCGCCGCAGGCGCCAAGATACTTCCCGGTATTATTAAAAATTATAATTTCTTTTCGGCCTCCATCTGCCACATATAAATTACCTTCTATGTCAACAAAACAGCTGATTGGCATTATTAATCTTCCCTGGCCTTCGGGAATAAAATAATCGAATTTGTTATTTTGAAGATCTATAATGGCAATACCCTTTATTCCAGTGTCGCACAGGTAGATTTTCCCATTATTAATTGTAACACCGTAGGGTTTAATCAATGATTTTGGCTTAGATTCTCCAAATACAAACTTGTTAAATGATGATTGCTTTTTTTCTAAATCAAATGAATTGTTAATGCTTAAAAGAAATTGTATACGAGGACTATCTGGTGGAGTGGGGTAGAAGGTATACTCCTTAGGCACTGTTTGATTATTTATGTGCTTTAAGCAGGAATTTAAAAATACATTAGTGCATAAAAAAATAAAAAGCAACCATAATTGTTTATTCATTTTACAAAAATTAAATGAAAAGACAGGTGATTATAAATCGCCTATCTCTTTATGGGTTTAAACTGTTATTTATTATGACACGTCAAACATAGTGCACTATTGGTATTATCTATCCTGAGAAAGTAGCCATAACTATTGTCATGTACATCATGGCATGTGGCACATTCTAATTGACCACCAAATAACATTTGAGTGGTAATGGTGCCATTCAATACTGGCGTAGTTGTTGGATCATTTAATCCCGGATCTGCAATACACAATGCTGCATCGTAGGTAAAAGAGATGGGGTGATCGTTGCTCAGATCTGTACCAATATTTCCGACCCCTGATCCGTAAATTCCAATGGTTGTGGTTCCGTTTGAAACGCCGCCAAAGTTTTCAAGTGCAACAGTACCATCATGGCAACTTAAACATAATCTTGAATTTGATGCAGAATTTGCGACTGGGGCTATTGCAGATCCAGCATCCATGGTAACTGAACTATAAAGAGTGTATGATGCTACTGAAGAAAGTTCCCGGTTCCACAGTGGCGCATTTCCGGTTGAAGTCCCATTGTGCGGCGTATGGCAAACAATACAAATTTCATTATTTGCCCATGCATTGCCGGAAAAATCATGTCCAGAACCAGTAATTTGGCTGAATCCATTCAAACTGACTGCAAGAATGAATATTAAGGATATTGAAAGATTTCTTGTCATAATAAGTTATAGATTAGAAGGTTATAAGAATCTTTTCGCAAATACTAGTCCAAACAGGGTATTTGTCTATAATACAGTTATTTAGACTAAATGTTTGATTTATAAAGATTTAATTGTGTAAACAACAGGTAGGTAACAATATTGTATTAAAACTGGTTAAAAAAACATTTCAGTATAATCAATCCTACTAATAATCAGGCATGGAGCAAATACTAATTCAAGGCAATTGCAATTAAAAGTTGAACCCATTCAGGGTTCTGATTGTTTCGTCTTATTTTACCATGGGTTTACACCCATGGTTATTACCTGGCGGTGAGGGCTTCGCCGTTCATAGTTAAACCACTTCGTGGTTTGAGAATATTTAAGAAATATAATCCTGAAAGGATTTGACTTTGAATAACCCCGTACGAAGTGCGGGGTGAGAATAACGAAAAAAACAGAACCCTGAACAGGGGGCAACTATGAATAAAATATTTTAAATGCAATCGCCCTGAATACTAATTGCTATAACCCTGATTTTTGTTAATTATAGAAAAAGAACAAACAAGTTTTATTAATTTGGAAAATCGTTTAGATTTAATCTATGATATTTGGGGCATTTAGCCCACAGTGGTGGGTCAAATGCCCCAGAAAATTACAAATGATATTTTTTTAGCTTGTATCTGAGCGTATCCCTTGATATATCAAGTAACTTTGAAGC
>JARGGF010000292.1 GCA_029210905.1 Bacteroidales bacterium
AACTGGATATTTCCGCTTTCAACCTGTGCCAGGTTAAGCAGTTCCCCAATTATTTTTAATAACTGATTGGTATCTTCTTCAACACTTTTGATCAATTCCTTTTGTGTATAGTTTATTTTCCCAGATTTTTCATTTTCAAGCAATTGCAAACTAAGTTTTATAGACGAAATAGGTGTCTTTAACTCATGCGATACGGTGGCTATAAAGTTGGTTTTAGCCAAATCAAGTTCCTTAAACTTGGTTATATTTCTAAGAAGTACAACGTAGCCCATTAAACGCTCAATTTCTTCGCCAGCAGAGGTATACGAAATTTCAACAATTTCTCTTTCAAAGTATTTTTGCTTATCGCCACTTTCAAGTACAATTTGCGAATCGGGGCTCGTTACTTTTTCATTCTTATGTTTAATTGTATTCAGGCTGGAAATTGCTTCAATAAGCTTATTTTCAGGCGCAACAGTAGTAATCTCTTTTTCAATTATTTGATTTAGTTCTAATTTAGAAATTTTTAAAAACTCTTCATTTACAAAAATTACTTTCATGTTTTTATCAAAACCGATAATAGGATCGTGAATTTTGTTAATCAATGTTTCAGTTATTTTTTTTTCAGTAAGTAATTTTACCATATTGCTGTGGTTAAATTCGTCAAGCTTTTCAACCATTGAGTTGAATGACTTTGCCAATTCACCAAATTCGTTATGATTCTCAAAATTAACCCGTTGAGAATAATTATTAGAGGCTATTTGCTTAATGCTTTCGATAAGTTCTTCGATAGGGCGTGATATATTTCCGGGGAGTGTAACAAAAAGCCCAAATGCAA
Organism: Bacteroidales bacterium; assembly: GCA_029210905.1. GTDB lineage: Bacteria > Bacteroidota > Bacteroidia > Bacteroidales > NBLH01 > NBLH01. Next base: position 818 of record JARGGF010000292.1, read on the forward strand.
TTAAAAAGCAAAATGCACCCAACAAACTTATCCACAACACCGAATGTTCTGATGTTTTTGAGGCAATAGAACTTTTTTGGTGCACCGCTTCAAGGTTTAGACGGATTATTTCAAATAAATTGGAATGAATATGTTTTATAGCCGCTGTATCCCTTTGATTTTTTTTTAGTTGATAAAAATACTCCCATAATTCTGCTGTAAGTTCCTTTTCTCCATCCTCGGTGATATTGTTTTTTTGTTTCACCAGGAAATCCTCAAAAACATCAAGTGCTTTTGGGCTTTCTTTGAGATCTGAAATCGATTTCAACATATTTCTGGCATAATCCAGTGTTTTATAATTGTCTTTTAAAATATTTTCAGTATCGGTGGCAAGCGAATTTATTTGCCTGATACCAAACAATGCAAGAAGCATAATTAAAGTAAACAACAAACCCAGTCCAAGGGTTAGTTTCTTTTTTATTTTCATGGAGAAATCTAATTAAATTGTCACCATTAGTAATTCAATATAAATTAAATTCTATATTTCAACCTTTTCTATTAAATCTTAAATCAATACTCGTTAACTTATGCGAAAGCTGATCTCAGCGGAGCTAAGCGATATTCGATATTCAGATTTCAAAAGTTTATTAAACAAAGTTCGCAAATTTTCTACTTTGCTGATTTAATTACTAAATCTTACCACACACAATGATATAAATTAATTTTACTGCCTAACTAAACATGGCTTTGTAATGTACAAATTTAATTAATAACCGGTTTGCTCCCTTTCAAAATAGTCCTGAATAACACTAATAAAGGGATAATTTCCAATCGACCGGCCCACATTTGTATAATGTACGTAATTTCCAAAACGGGAGACATCCCGGGGTCTGTAATTCCGGACGAAAGCCCAACTGTTCCCTGTGCCGATGCCGATTCGAACAAAGCATCGGCCATGGTATAACCCTCGCCCATAAACTGGGCGGTAATTAAGGCAGAAATAAAAACCATCAGTAAATAAACAAAGGTGAAAGTTGCTGCTGATGCAAGTTCTTTATTTATTTGTTCGGGCAATAATCGTTTTTGGTTAAAATTAGTAACCTGTATGCTGTTTGGCGATAAAAAATAGCTGTTTACATGCCAAAACAGCCCTTTCAAAATCAGCTGAATACGGATAATTTTTATCCCACCAACTGTGGCACCAGCTGCACCTCCTATTATCATAGCCCCCATTACAATAAAAACTATTGATGAGCTGTCCCAACTACCAATGTTTGAGGTTTGCCAGCCCGTTGTAGTTAAAGCACTAACATATTGAAAAACACCTTCCCTGATAGGGTCACTCACAATTCCTGACTCCCAAAGCAATAGTGTAAGTATAAAGCTCCCAAATATACATGCAAGGATTACTCCCCGAGTTTGTGTATTTTTCCAAAACTGGCTCCATTGTTTTTCGTATATTACCCTGAAATAAAAAGGGATAGATAATGCGCCCAAAATCATTGGAAGCAAATATAATATTTCCATTTGTCGGGAATGATATCCTGCAATGCTGTCGTCGAGGGTGCTGAATCCACCGGTTGACTGGGCTGTCATTGCATGGTTAATAGAATCGAAAATAGTATCTACCAGCGGATAATCAGGAAGGATGACAGATGTGCCAACGATAAGATAAATTGTTGAAAATAAGGTCAATCCAAGGTATATTTTCCAGATAGAGCGAGCAGTTTCTTTGATAGTAGGCTGCAACCTTTCGCCTGATGATTCAGAACCATACAAAAGCGCTGCTGCCTTACTGCTTGATTGTGTCAGAAAAGCAAGTGAAAGCACAATAAACCCAGCGCCCCCAAATAGTTGGGCAAGAGAGCGGTAAAACAACAATCCCTTTCCGATTGATGGTTCATGCACAGACATAGTGAGTCCTGTGGTTGTATAAGCACTCATACTTTCAAAACAAGCATGGAGTGGATTTTTAAAATACATAAGGCTCGAAGGGTAATCTGCCCCTGCCGGGACGAATTGTTGTGCAACATCGGCAGGGGTAATGTAAGCAATAATCACAAATGGTATTGCCCCCATCAATGCAATCGAAAGCCAGCCCAGCGCGGCAATGGCCAGGGCATGCCGGTTTAGCGGCTCAACAACAGATTGGATATTTTTATGCAAGTAATACCCAGTTCCCAGAATTATCAACGATGATATAGAAAATCCCAATGCAGAATAAAATTCCCGATACAATAATGATACTATCAATGGTACCCACAACATAAAGCCAAGCAGTATCTGAAGCCCGCCAATTTGTTTCAAAAGCATTTGAAAGGTATTGATTCGTTTATTGCTTAATAAATCCATTTCTTTGTATGTTTTCTAAAATTAATTGAAGAAAGCTTCTACCTTCCTGATATCTTTTGAAAGTGTAAATACAACAACTTTATCCTTGGACTGCAATTGAAAATTGCCAAGAGCAATGTATGCATTTCCGTTTCGGACAACACTTGTTATAATTGTTAATGCAGAGAAATCAATATCTTTAATTATTTTTTGTGTAACGCGCGATTTTTCACCAACCTCAAATTCAAGTATTTCAGCATCTAAGCCATACAGAAAAGAATAAATGCCGCCATTGTGAATGTTTTTAAAAATGAAATTTGCAGCTGCCAGTTTTTTATTAATTAGGGTATCTATTCCAATACTCAATGAATGATTGAACAGGCCAATGTTCTCAACCATGGCTATGGTTTTCTTAACACCCGTCTCTTTTGCCATGAGACAGGTAAAAATGTTTGTTTCTGAATTTTCGGTAACAGCAACAAAGGCATCGTAAGTACCAAACTCTTCATCTTCCAGCAGTTTTACGTTTGTTCCATCACCATGTACTATTTGAACCTTGGGCAGGTTTAGCGCAAGTTCTTTGCACTTGTTGATGTCTTTTTCAATCAATTTTATATCATAATATTGGCATAAGCGACCAGCAACACGTGCGCCTGTACGACTTCCACCTAAAATCAAGAGCTTTTTTATTGTAATAGACACTTTTCCGCAATATTTCAATACCTTATCTTTTCCTGCGTTTGTGGCAATAAAATATAAATAATCCCCTTTTTTTATTTGTGTCTGTCCTTTGGGGATAATTGTTTCGCCCTTTCGGTGTATAGCAACAATAATAAAGCAATTTTCAGGGTTAAGAGAAGTGGTTTCTGCAATTGTTTTGTTTATCACAGGAGCCTGATCTTCAATGTGTAAACCCATCATAATAAGTTTATCATCATAAAGTTTGAGCGATTCGGTCAACAACGGTTCTTTTAATATATGTTTTACAACTCTTGCGGTAAGCGACTCTGGCGATATCAGTTCATCAATTCCTAAATTGTGTAAATCCAGCGTTTTTTTATCCAAAAGATATTCCATATTGCTTATCCGCGCTATGGTGTATTTTGCACCCAGTTTTTTGCTGGTAATAGCGGTAACAATATTAACCGCCTCCCATTCGGTTACGGCAATTAACATATCTGCGGTTTCAACTTTAACTTCCTTTAAAATTTTATAACTGGTAGAATCGCCAAGTATTGTAACTATTCCCAAATTATCTTCAACCCGCTTAAGTCTTTCCGGGTTATTATCTATTACTATGATTTCGTGGAGTTCCTGGTCAAAAAGCCTTGCAAGATAGTACCCTACTTCACCGGCACCAGCAATAATAATTCTCATTTTTGTATGTTATTAATTTTCCAAAATTGTTTTAATGTATATTGATTTTAACTCATCGGGCATCAGTTCTAAATGCTTTTTTAACGTCCCGGGGCTTTCATCCTTTGCCAAATAGGTGAAATATTCGTTTTCTATGGCATTTTTATCATGTAGGCTGCCTTTGTGATATAGCAGGTAAATGATTTTAAACGGATCTGTCGTTTCAGGCTTATTCTGGTTGATAAGCTTAAGTGTATATTGCGCAAATTGTCTTAATGCGGCATAATCGGACACTTCGTCATAGTTTTCGCCATTATTAAAGGCATTAGGAAACCAGCTTTGTAAAGTTTGCTGAATTGTTGATTTGTTATTTTCCATTGTTTAATACTTTTGAGTTCCTTCGCAAAAGAAGAAGCCAATTTTTATTCCACAAAAAAGAGTAAATATTTAATACCTTGTTAAACAATGGGTTATGGTCTAAAGATAACACTTAAAGTGATGGTGCTTTTTCAAAATGGAAGGCGGGAACACACCATTTTGGCAGGGTATTTATGAAATGTTGTATTCCGCAATTTTCCTGTAGAGCGTTGTTAGCCCAATATTGAGCAATCGGGCTGTTTCAGTTTTGTTGCCATTGGTGTAGTTCAATATTTTTTGAATATGGATTTTTTCTACAATAGCTAATTCAAAAGACAATATTTGGCCGTCTGTTTGTTTGTTTTTTTTTGCCAGAAATTCGTTCGGTAAAGTATCAATGGTTAATTCTTCTGTTGTTGTTAAAATCAGGCTTCTTTCAATCACATTTTTCAATTCGCGAATATTCCCCGGCCAATTATGTAAAATTAAGGCCTGAAGATAATTATCTGTCATTGATTTTATTTTTTTATTGGTTTTTGCAGAAAATAGTTCAACAAAATGTTTTGCAAACAATTCAATATCGGCAGGTCTTTCGCGCAGGGGAGGAATATTGATTTGAAAACCAGCCAGGCGGTAATATAAATCTTCCCTGAAGAGTTTCTGTTTTATGCATTCCTCCAGGTTTCTGTTGGTGGCTGCAAGTACTCTAACATTCACTCTTGTGGACTTTGTTTCACCCACTTTAATAAACTCGCCAGCCTCAAGCACACGTAATAACTTAGCTTGCAAATCAAAAGACATTTCGCCTATTTCATCAAGAAAAATAGTACCGTTATTTGCTTCTTCAAATAAGCCTTTTTGGTCTTTAATAGCCCCGGTAAATGCCCCGGCTTTGTGTCCAAACATTTCATTTTCAAGCAAATCGCTACTTATTGCCGAACAATTGATGGCAACAAAATTTTTAAAGTTCCGTTTGCTCCCGTAATGAATAGCTTGTGCAAATACTTCTTTTCCGGTGCCGGTTTCTCCGGTTAGTAAAACTGTTGCATCGGTCTGGGCTACTGACTTAGCCAAATGTAATGCAGATAGTATCTTTTTTGAGGTCCCGATTATGCTATCGAAAGAAAATTTATTTCCCAATTGCTTTTCAAGGTGCCGGACTCTTTTAGCCAGTTCTGCTTTCTCAAATGCACGATAAAGCAAAGGGATTATTTTATTGTTATCATCGCCTTTTGTGATGTAATCAAAAGCGCCGTTTTTTATCGCCTGAACACCATCAGGAATATTACCATAAGCAGTAAGCAAAATAATTTCAGTCAGGGGATATTGATTTTTTATCTGGCCGGAAAGTTCCACTCCATTTCCATCGGGTAGTTTTACATCGCAGATGACCACTTCTATGTCGTGTTCGTGAAGCTTTTTTAATGCTGTTTTACAGTC
>JARGGF010000293.1 GCA_029210905.1 Bacteroidales bacterium
AATGAAAAACAGGAAGTTGTCTATTGGCAAAAAACCGAAATCAGTACTCAAGATATTCAAAAAGACGAATGGGTACATTTGTATACAAACCTGATAATTAGCAAAAAAAATTACGATAAAAAAGGACTGAAGTTTTCTGCCTATATCTGGAACCTTAACAGAGATGATTTTTATGTGGATGATATGAAAATCATAATCAAGGCTTTATGATGCAGCAATAAATTTATGCAATTAGTTTAGAAAAAAAAATATGCATTTTGAAAATAATTGTGTTTATAAAAGTGAACCAATATTCTACTGATAATAAGCACTTTTACTCTATATTGGTATACAAATTTTTTGTTGATCAATTTTTCATCCACTAATTTTTCTACTTCATTCACACCTGTTTTTGTGCTCTCTGCTCAAATAATTATGAAAACGACCGGAGTATTTTGAAATTGGCTGAACTATTAACCTTTTTTATTAACAAAAACCAAATAGGAATGACCTCTTTGCGGAAACCACCCGGCGTATCTAAGAACATTGATACACCCATGAATTTGTATCCAGTGTGCATCGACATAGTTTATTCAGCGCCATTCGGTGTAATAAACAAAACAATACAGGAACGAAAAAGTTATCCTTCAATATTTACTTTTGTTGACGAAACAGGTATTATTATCAATGGTAGCTGGCTTTCTTGGCAGATTCGTTCTTTTACCGGGGAAAACAAGGTGCAGGTTACCTGTATTGTTGAAAGTGGAACAATTTTTACCATTGGGCAGGAGGGTGATTTAACAGGCACACGTATCATTCTTGAACTCAACCTTGATGAATTGGCTGCAGCTGAACCTTTAAACAATTATAACTCAAGTAAGTCTGCAGAAATTGGAGAACGACCATTAGCTGAGAAGAAACGAGAAAAAACTTCAGCTATTGCGCTGGTAGAAGCATGTTATCCAGGTGAACTTTCATTTGCAATACTCGATATTTTAGACATTATCTTTTTAAATTATTTCAATGAAAATATTGCAGATTTTAATCGCACTTTAGCATTTATGCTTATTGATAAAATATCAAAAAGTAATGGAAACCGAAAGTACAAACTAATTAACTTTAAATATGTATTAGAAATACCCAGAGATGCCAGAAATGAAAATAGTTTTTTCGGGTTAATTGCAAAAGTACAAAAGGAGGTTTCTTTGCCCTCGAAAAAACTGGAAGCTTACAATTGTATTATATAATCTGGAAACGTTTAAATACAGTTTCTTTACAGGATTTGTTTACAGGAATATAGTTTTTACCTATTATTAGCATATTCCCTTCAAAACCTGTTACATTTGATAAGTTTACAATATAGGAGCGATGCACCCTGTAAAATGGGTCTTCAGGTAGTTTGTCTTCAAATTTTTTAAGTACTGATGAATAGGTATATTTTCCGGATTTTGTATAGATGTAGGTATAATTGCTTTCAGCCTCAAGCCATAGAATATCACTAAAGGCTACTTTTTCGTAATGTGTATCTTTTTTAAGGAAAAGGGCATTAGGTAATTTTAAAAGCATTTCATAGTTTTCAGCCCCTTCTTTTTTCTTTTTTTTATCTCCATAGAAATTAAATAAGCCCATTTCTATGGAGATTTTTACTTGATGATCATTAAATGGTTTTAAAAGATAAGCTGCAGGGTTTACTTTTTTTGCACTATCAATAATATCTTGATCTGTATTAGAGGATAGAAAAATAAAAGGTATTCTATATCTATTGTTGATAATCTCAGCCAAATCAATACCTGTTTGTTCATCCTTGAGTGAAATATCCAGAAGTACCAGGTCTATTGTCTCTTGCTCAAGGTATTTTATTGCAGTGTCGACATTATCAACTATTTGTACAATTTGATAACCCATGTCAGATAAGCGCAAAGCAATATCTTCTGCAATTATTATTTCATCTTCAACTATTAATATCCGAATGCTGGTCATGCTAATTTTTTACAATTTATCTTTGGTTAAAGTGATTAGCCATTGGCAACCATTGTTGTTACTGTGTGATATTTCGCCATTTAATTGTTTTATCAGCGAATATACTAATTTAATACCAAGAGATTGTCTCTCTTTTACATCAAAATCCTCAGGCAAGCCAATGCCGTTGTCGGTAAGGGCAAGAAAGATAAATTCCCCATTTTCTGATAAACTAATATTTAATGCAGGGTTTGGTTCATGTTCACTTCCATATTTAAGCGAATTGGTGATCAATTCATTGATAATTAAACCCAAAGGAATGGCTGAATCAATAGAAAGTTTGAAAGGAATTAAATCAAGACTTAAATCCACTTTTTTACCAGAGCTAAAGACCAGATAGTCTGCCAGTTCTTTAATGTAATCATTAAGGTTTACCTGGGCATCAATATCGGGTCTGTAAAGTTTTTGATGGATAAGTATCAGAGTGTCAACCCTGTTGCGGGCTGCTTTAAGAGCATCGGCAACTTCGTGACCTTTAAACTGGCTTGCTTGCAGATTAAAAAGACTGGCCACCATTTGTAAATTGTTTTTCACCCTGTGGTTAAGTTCACGCAGCAGTAATGCTTTTTCCTGTTCCCTTTTTTCAATAATCACATTCTGCTCCGATACTTTGTTAAAAGCCTTTTTGCGTTGCCTTTGTATTCGATACAAAAAAACAGAAAGCGTAAGCAGTAGAAAAGCGCTGACTGAAAGTATAATTAAAAGTTTTTGTTTGTTTTCATTTTTGGCTTCCAAAAGTTGAATATCTATCTCTTTTTTATCAAGCCAGTATTGGTTGTGTATTTGTTCTACCTTTCGCACATTGTCAATGTTTACAAGGCTGTCATTGTAGGTTTCAAATTTTTTACGATAAAAAAGTGCTTTCTCAAATTGGCGTTCATCTTCATAAAATAAGGATAAGTCTTTGCTAATGTCCCTGATTTGTTCTTTCAATGATTCATTTTCAGCCATATTCAGACTTGCCAATATCAACTTTTCACCTTCATTTTGATTTCCTTCATCAATCAAAATTTTACCTAATTGACTCTGATATACAGATACCGAATAAGTATCACCCAATTTAGCCAGTATTTTTATCGCTTCAGGGAGTTCTTTTTTAGCAGAATCAATTTGATCCATTTGTGCATGCACAAGTCCGAGATTGCCCAAGGCATATCCTTGAATGTTACTCCTATTTAGTATTTTATTTAAGGACAGGCATTCTAAAAAACAAATTGAAGAGCTGTCATATTTTTCCATTAATCGGTAGGTTTCCCCCAGGTTAATTAATGTATAAGCAATGTTTACAGAATCTTTTCTTTTTTTAAAAGTAGCTAAAGCCTGGTTCATATAATGAGAACCTGCCAGAAAGTTTTTATCATTTGTAAAATGAGAACCAATTTGAAGTTGGATTGCGGCTGTTTTATTATCAAGACCCAATTCATCATAAATACGCAGTGCCTCAAGAGAAGCCTTTATTGCCTCCGGGTAATTTCCCAATTTTCGGTGCGCGAGACTCATATATTCAAGCGACAATCCCTCTTTATTTTTAAAGTTATTTTTTTTTGCTAAATCCAGTGCTGCTTTGGCGTAATCTAATCGTTCTAGCGGATCATCATATCTAGCTAACTTTAATAATAGGCTAAATTTTGTGCTATCATCCTGAGGTGTGGACAAGAGGATTTTGAGGCTATCTACTTTGGTTTTGTTTTGGGCTATACTTTTCTCTCCCAGGATTATAGCCAGTAAAACAACTAATAAACGAATATAGTGTGCCATTATGGTTCTGGTTCTTCAGATGTGTTTTCAATCAAAGGATCTATCTGTGCATACCTTATTTCTTCAATTTTGTCTTTGACAACTTTTACCCGGAAATTAATATCGTAACGTAAATTATTATTTCGTTTTAAAGTATTAGCAGTTTGTGTTTTTAGATTAAAAACAGGAATTCCTTTCTCATCTTTTACCGATGAATAAATCAAATTACCATTTTCGTCAATTTTGGGCCGGTTAAAGGTTAAATCTATGATATTGGACCACTCACCTTCTGTTGGGATATTTTCCTGAATAATAGACAAAACATAGCTTGAATTGTCAAAAATTGCTTGAAAGTCAGTGGTTGGACTTGTTTCAATGAGTTGAAACGAGTATTCTGTATCTGGTTCAAGTTTAAATACATTGCGATAAGCGGTTGTAGTAGTGCCTATTGCAGTTACATCACAGAAGTCATCCGCTTTGTAGGGTTTATTGCTAGAACCATATCGAGGATCCTTTTGGTAAAATTTCACCATATCCTCACTGTTTAGGAAGATTTTAATTGTAGCAATTTTGCTCATGGTATTTTATTTTAACAATTAATTTTGGGAGTTATAAAGATATAAAAACAATTAACAGCCCTATTAATACAAATTCTATTCCGAATATTGTATAATTCTATTTTTTAAGGGCTAAATTTTTTATTTTATCCTGTTTAATGCTTATGTTTTATAAACAAGAAACAGCTCAAATTCGGAATGAATTTATTCTAAAATAGTAAATTAAATATGTCATTATAAGGACCAATTTGGCATTTCGTGGCAAATTGTTGAGTGATCCGGAAAGGGCGCCAAGAGTAACTCAAGCCTTTATGCAAATGAAAAAATTCGATATTGAAAAACTAAAGCAAGCATAAATACAGCACAATAAATAATTTGACAAATATGCTTTGGAAATGTTTTGGGTTTAGGGTTTCAGTGGTTCCAGGGTCTTTTGGTTTTAATGACTAATTTCCAATTTCAAATACCCATTAAAATGATTGAAGTTTTTAAAACCAACATTAGCAATAATGCTGTAGCTGAGATTATTGTTCAACACCTGCAAAATATATTACCAGAAGCTAAAATTAATTTCGATTTAGAAGATTGTGATAATATTTTGCGGGTTGAAGGTAATAGCATGCTGGTAAATACTGTTGCACAGCAAATAACAGCATTGTGGTTTTATTGTAAAGCTTTAGAATGAAAAAATCTATCGAAAAAAGGCCCTAAAAAATTTATTTGACAGGTTTCTGTCAGAAATAGGCGTTAAAAAATTTTTTTAGGAAGAATTCCGTCGGAAACGGCATGAAATAATTTTTTTACTGAGAAATCCGTCAGAAATATGTTAAAATATTTTTTTTACGGAGAAATCCATCGGAAACGTGCAAAAAAAATTTTTTTACGAAGAAATCCAGCGGAAATGACTCAGAAAAAATTTTTTATGGAAGAAATCTGCAGGCAAACGATTAAAAAAAACTTTCTTTGGCGAATGCCGGGGAATTTTGATTTTAATTTAGGTTTTTTAGCTATAAATGCGTAGGTTTTGAAGATGATTGTATCACAAAGTATCACAAAGTATCACGAAGTTATTTGTTTGAAATCGTATACTTTGAGAAACATTGAGTTTTAACTTTTGTTTCTTTGCGCACCTTAAAACTTAACTTATCTAAATCATTGTATCACAAAGTATCACGAAGTTTTTTCACAAAGTATCACGAAGCTATTTGTTTGAAATCGTATACTTTGAGAAACTTTGTGTTTTAACTTCTGTTACTTTGTGCACCTTAAAACTTAACTTATCAAAATCATTGTATCACAAAGTATCACAAAGTATCACAAAGTTTTTTCACAAAGGAGCTCGAAGTTATTTGTTTGAAATCGTATACTTTGAGAAACTTTGTGTTTTAACTTCTGTTACTTTGTGCTCCTTAAGTTGCACCATATCAAATAGACATCCCTTCATTTAATATTCCCTCTTTAAGCAATTCGCGAATTACAATTTCATTCATTTCACTTTTAAATGCAAACTCGTACCTAATGTCCATTACATAAGCTTTTAATCGCATTTTAAAACATAACTTATCGTGCTGTAATTCATTAAAAAATAGTACATTAATTGGTTTTGCCAGGTAAACAAATTTAGAAACTTTGGCCGATTCCATAGCTATCCGTTTTACTTCAACAGTATCTATAGTTATTGGCAAATAAATTTCTGCAACCACCTGGCAATTTAGCTCCCCACTATTCGAATTGGAAATGGCCTGATTCATTAAATCACCATTGGGTAAGCTAACCACTGAATCATCTGCGGTTATAATTCTGGTAGACCGTAATGACATATCTAAAACTTCGCCATAAACTCCATTTACCTCAATTTTATCGCCAACTTTAAAAGGACGGTCGAAAAGTATAACAAACCCTCCGAAAATATTTTTTAGTATATCCTGTGCTGCAAAACCAATGGCCACCCCAATTGAAGCTGTAAATGCAAATAAGGAGTC
>JARGGF010000294.1 GCA_029210905.1 Bacteroidales bacterium
GTTTAGTGCTTGTCCGTTTTCTATACTTTAACCCTGTCTTACTAATTATTCTCTTTCTTTTCTTCTTTTTCTTCAAGGATTCCAGCCTTCAGCACGCTGGTTGTATCCAGGCCTTCGAGCACTTCCACATTAATTCCATCAGATAACCCCATTTTAATATTAATTTTTTTAAATGTTTGAGGACCGGTCTCCAGTTCTACAAAAGCAGAATCACCTTCAAAATCAACAAGACTCTCCTTTACCGCTAATACCTGATCTTTTCTATCAAGCACTATATCAGCATTGGCACTATAGCCAGCACGGATAAACTGTTTTTCTTTTAGTTTTACGTCAGCCTTTATTTCAAACTGAATGGCTCCATTTTCCTCAACTCCTTTTGGTGCAATATATTCAAGATTTGCATAAAAAGTATCATTTTCAATGGCTCCAATTCGTAAAAGCAGGTTCATGCCCTGTCTGATTTTTCCAACTTCAGTTTCGTCAACTTTTCCTTTAAAAATTATATCATTCATGTCGGCCACAATTGCAATGGTTGTGCCTGCATTAAAAGTATTGCTCTCAATAACAGAATTTCCTTCTTCCACCGGAACGTCAAGTACCATTCCATCAATTGTTGAACGAATAAGCGTGTTTGTAGTTTTCCCTGATTTTTTTAGAGCACCTTCTTTTATAAGTTGCAAATTATTTTCTGCAGCTTCAACTTCTTCTTTAGCACTGATGAAATCAAGCTCATTTTTTTGAAATTCAGCCTTGGCTATTACTCCTTTTTCATTTAGTTCTTTTTGCCTTTTATAAACAAGTTCAACATCCTGAAATTTAATTTCAGCCTGTTTTAAACGCGATTCTGCATTATTTAGACTAAGCATATCTGGTATGATTGTCACCTTGGCAATTAAATCTCCTTTTCTTATTAATTTTCCGGCCTCAACATATATTTTATCAATAATTCCGGAAACTGTAGGTTTTATTTCAATCTCCTTACGAGGAACCACCGAGCCTGTTGCAACCGTTTTTTTTACAATATTGGTAATAAATGGCTTTTCAGTTTTATATATTTTTGGCTTTTCTTCTGATTTCATATAAAGAAAAACGATGGTGGAGATAAAGATTACTCCAATAACTACCAATATGGTTATTCTTAGAACACGCTTCATTTTGTTTATTTAATTATGATTAAAAATTAAAGTTAAATATATGATATTAAGACCCTTACTCATCACGTAAGGCATCAATAGGTTTAATACTAATAGCTCTTTGGGCAGGAATCATTCCGGCAAATACTCCTGAAACTATTAAAATAATTAGTGCAGAAATTGCAACATTAAAATCAACTTCCGGATGCCTGAACATTTCTGTATCAGCACCTGAACTTTCAAGTAAATAATTTACCCCTTCGATAATACCAATGCCGGCAACCAAACCAATATAACCAGCAAGCGCAGTTAAAAAAACAGACTCCATAATAATTTGTCCGATAATTTTCCCTGGAGTGGCACCAATAGCACGTTGAATGCCAATCTCTTTTGTCCGCTCTTTAACAATGATGAGCATGATGTTGCTGACGCCAATAACACCGGCGAGCAATGTTCCCACTCCAACAATCCACATAAGTGCAGAAATACCATTAAATAGCCCGCGCATTTTATTAAACTCTTCTTCAAGATTAAAACCGCCAACGGCCTGTTGATCGTCAGGATGGATATGGTGGCGCTCTTTCAGAAGCTGCCTGCACTTTTCATCTACAATAGAAACAGGTATGTTTTCTTTAGCTGTAACAGAAAAATAATGAACTTCGTCACCAAAATTATAGGCCTTCTGAAGGGAAGTAAAAGGCAAAAATATTGTTTGTTCTTTTTCGCCCCCAAAGTTCATCCCCGACATGGGTTCAAATATTCCAACTACCTGGAAATAAACACCTTTAACACGAATATACTCACCAATCGGATCTTCATCTTTTTCAAATAAAACTTCTTTTACCCTTGTTCCGATAACACATACCTTCCGGCTTTCTTCAATATCGATATAATTGAGAAACCTGCCTTCAATAATTTTATTTGGATCTATTTTATTTATTTCAGGATAATCTCCCTGAATTGTAAAAGCACCTGTTTTTATTCCCCTGGTCACATTATTTTCACCATCACCAGCTCCCCAGCCCTGCAGGCGTGGAGCTAAAATATCAATTTCAGGAATATTATCTTTTAGTGCCTGCATGTCATCATTGGTGAAATTATATCTTCTTCCACGAGGATAACCATCATAAGGCATTGTTGTTCTTCGGGCCCAGACAAAAGCGCTATTTGTGGCAAAATCACCCATATCCTCAAATACAGAATTTTCAAGCCCTTTGCCAGAACCAAGCATTATCATTAACATAAAAATACCCCAGAAAACACCAAAGGCGGTAAGAAAAGTTCTTAATTTATTGCTTTTTAAGGCAGTGTATATTTCCTGCCATCTGTCAAGGTCAAACATATTTATTGAATTAATCTTTTAATAATTAGGTAATTACTGATATCTTGCACTATTCATCCCTTAAAGCAACAATTGGTTTAATTCTGGCGGCCCTGTTTGCAGGTACAAAACCAGCTATTGCACCAGAAAATATCAACAATAAAGTAGCTTTTATCGCGACAGAAAAATCTGCTTGAGGATCCTTAATAAAAGGGACACTTTCCATTGCAGAAGAAAGCACTTCCAGTAGTCCAACTCCCAGAACCAGACCAACATAGCCTGCAACACTGGTAATTAAAATACTTTCTAATAAAACCAGACCTATAATACTTGCAGGTGATGCTCCAATTGCTTTTCTAATTCCAATCTCTTTAGTCCTTTCTTTAACCACAATCATCATAATATTGCTAACACCAACAATTCCGGCTATTATGGTGCCTATTCCCACAATCCAGACAAATATTCTGATACCGGCAAAAAGATTCTGAAATTGCTTAAATTCTTTTAAAGTATTATGAATAAAAACAGCCTGGTCATCTTCAGGGTCAAAATGGTGTCGTTTAGCGAAATCTTTTCGCACATCAGCAATTAGCTGCTCACTCGCTTCTGCCGATTTGTTTGTAGTAAAAGTTAGTCTGTGGAGTTTATTGCCTCCATTAAAAATGCGCTGTGCAGTGGAAACCGGAATGTATATTCTGGTCATATCCCGCTCATTGGGATCAGTAAAGACACCAACAACCATAAAAGGTATTCCATTGACATTTAGATACTTACCAATTGGATCTTCTTCCTTAAAAAGAGCTTCAGCAACTTTTAAACCTATAGTAGTAACTTTTCGGTATTTGAAAATATCTATGTCATTCACAAAACGCCCCTCTTTCATCGAGGCATTTTCAATTTTCTGGTAACCCGGATGACAGCTTATTATATCAAAAGCACCATATTCATTTTTATAAGCTATGGTACCACTACCCCTTGTAAAAAATCTGGCAGAAATTTCTTCAACACCATCAATTTTATTATTTATCTGGTCGTAATCATCGTTTGTAAACTGAATTCTTCTGCCCAGTGAATATCCCTTGTAAGTTTTACTTGTTTGCCCTGGCCAAAGCCAAATGCTGTTAACTGCATCTTGTTTAAACTGAGTTTCTACTCCATTCTGCAGCCCTTTTCCAGAACCCAATAATATAATCAGCATAAAAATACCCCAGGCAACGCTAAATCCTGTTAGAAAAGTACGAAGCTTGTTTTTTTTAATCGTGCTGAAAATTTCCTGCCACTTATCAATGTCAAACATGGCTATATTCTTTTTCGTATTCGTCAACAAGCAATTTTTCACCATTAATTGATTCAATAAAACCATCCTTTAATCTGATAATTTTATTGGTCATTTCTGAGATGTCTTTTTCATGCGTAACAATGATTACAGTAATACCTAAATCATTGATTTCTTTAAATATTTCCATCACTTCGTAGGACGTAGCAGTGTCTAATGCACCGGTAGGTTCGTCTGCCAGGATAATTTTTGGCTTGGTAATAAGTGCCCGAGCAATAGCAATCCTTTGTTTTTGGCCGCCGGAAAGCTCGCTTGGATGATGAGTTGCCCACTCTTTCAGGCCCATCCTGTCCAGAAACTCCATGGCTGCCAAATTACGCTTTTTGAGACTAACTTTCTGATAATAAAGAGGTAAGGCAACATTTTCCATGGCATTCTTGAAAGAAATAAGATTAAAGGACTGAAAAACAAATCCAATATATTTGTTCCGCAAAAGAGCTGCCTTTTTTTCAGACATTTCTTTAATTAAAAGATTGTCAAGAATGTAATTACCCTGATCGTAATTGTCAAGGATTCCAATAATATTTAGGAGCGTTGATTTTCCTGAACCTGATGACCCCATCACAGAAACCAGCTCGCCTGAACGGATGTCCAAATCAATTCCTTTTAGTACATGTAGTTTATTTAAACCGGTAACGTACGATTTATGTAAATTCTCTATTCTTATCATGGAAAAAAAATAAATAATAAAATAACAACACTTGACATAAAATGACAGCTTTCATGCCATTTGTATTATAATATTAATAATCAATTAATTAGCTAAATTTGTAAAATATATCAAAACTAAAAATTGCCCGTTTTCGAACACAGTTTTTCAAAATCGGACACTCCTGAAAGAAATAAAAAAGGCCAAATTATTATTAAATCCTCATTTTCAATATTTTAAATGTTATGGCATACAGATTGTTATATCATAATCGGTTAATGAAATTATCCTTTTTTTCTGGCCATATTCCTTGAAAATAGGTTGGTTTGGTTGATAATTAAGGTTAATATTTAAAGGTAATAGGTTGGAAGCCACTCAAAAGAGTGGCTTTTTTTATTGTCATTTTTAGCATAAAATACTAATTTGAAAATAGTTATTTAATATTCGGAAATAATTAGTCTCCTTAACTAAAACTTTTTATTAATTTTGGACGTTATTAAAATCAAATCGTTGTTCTGATAGACTCAGTATTCAAATAATACAAAATCATTGAGAATTTAATCTAATCTGAATGCTCTAAACATTAAACAAGTGAAAAAATACTTTATTGCAATATTTTTCGGCTTACTGGTAATTATGGCACTTTCGTCATGCTTTCCTGTTACAACTACATCATCTATAAAAAAACCAAATTCAGGGTCTATTTATAATCCATTTATTTACCGGTTGCATCCCGAATATTTTGTTTACAATGCGAAAAGTCAGACCAGACTTTATACCAAGATTTATTTTTCAGAGCTAATGTTTGCTCCCATGGGCTCAAATAAAAGCTATGAGGGAAAAGTAAAAATTGAATACAATATCTACAAACCTGATAATTTAAGTAATTATGTAGATAGTGCCAGTGTAATTTATGAGATTAAAAAAAGAAAAGGGCTAAATAATGCTATCACCTACTTAAATATTAATGATAATGGTCTTGAAGAATATTATTTACATATAAAAACATCAGACTTGTTAAGGCAAACAACTGTAGAAGATTTCTTATTTGTAAATAAAAAGGTGCCTAGTGCTGCACAAAATTTTTTAATCAGCCTGAAATCTACAAACCATCCTTATTTTAAAAATTATTTTAGAAGGGATCATGTTTTTTCAATTATTCATAATACACCTGCTGATAGTGTTTTTATCAGGTTCTATACAAATAATCTCCCGCTGCCATTCCCTCCATTTTCCTCTATGCTAAGATCTAAAATTGACACGGAATCGGACAGCAGCTGGTCTGTGGATGGAAAAAATGAATTTCAGTTTAATGAGCAAAAAAAAGGTTTGTATTTTATTCAAACTGATACGACAGATCAATTTGGTCTTGGATTGCTTAATGCGGGTGATGATTTCCCCTATTTAAAAACTAGCGAAAGTTTGGTATATCCACTAGAATATCTTACAAGCACTGCTGAATTTAAAGAGCTTCTATCAAGCAGTAATAAAAAACTAGCTGTTGATAAATTCTGGCAAGGTTGTGGTGGTAACCTTAACAGAGCCAGAGAGTTAATCAGAATTTATTATAACAGAACTCTTTATGCCAATATTTATTTTACATCATTTACTGAAGGTTGGCGCACAGACAGAGGCATGATTTATCTTATGTTTGGTCCTCCCAAAGCTGTTAAAAAAACACCTGAAAAAGAAACCTGGATCTATTCAGACAGGTTAAATTATAAGGTATTACAATTTGTATTTATCCGGGTTTCAAATCCCTATTCCGATAATGATTTTGTTCTGGAACGCAATCTTGATTTTAAACCTTTTTGGTTTAAATC
>JARGGF010000295.1 GCA_029210905.1 Bacteroidales bacterium
TATTATTGCACAAATATTAATTTTGTTGCTCGTAAAAACCATTAATTTTTCAATAATGAATAAACCAATTGATCGTATATACATAAAACAATGGTTAGCACTAAAACCATATGAGTACCAAGTTAAAACCGACAGCTATTATTTGAAGCTTTGTAACGAAGTAAAAAAGGCCATTGTAAACAATGAGCGGTCATTTGTGCTTCATATGTATATAAATATTGAAAACATTGATTTATTAAGCTGTTTTTTAACTTCCTATTTTGAAGATTTAATTTCAGGTACCAATATTTGGAATTCATTTATAAATGTGCATAAAAGACTATATAGCAAACAATTGCCGTTTTTTGATTTGGATGAATATTACGAAGAAGAGATTAACCTGCAGGATGTTTGTTTCTTGATTTGGTATTTTTTGAATACGTTGCAGCAGGAAAAATTCATATCCCCAATTAATGATTTTATTGATGAAATAGCAGAAAGTGTAATGGCTGTTTTTGACAAAGCCTGGGAATTTGCACCCGAAAATGGGCTTTTAAAATCGTTTTATAATATAAATAATGACGAAACAGACTACTATGCCGCCCGCGACTTTATCGATAGGGTTTTATTTAATACCTACTTATTTTATCCCGACACATTACTTTTTTTAAGAGAAAAAGAGGCAGTAGTAATTGAAGAAAACGAAAAAAAGGAATACTTGCAAGCCTCTTTGAACGATGCAAGGGACAACATCATCCATAAATCACATACAAAGCTGCTTGGCCTAACAGGCAAAGAGTGGGTAGCTGAAATTTTAGGCAAAAACCATCCTTTAAGCAATGACTTTTCTAATATTTCGCAAAAAATCATAGGTTATTTTTTATACAAGGGACAAGACGATGATAACATTTTTCTTGAACATATTGCATCAGGTAAGAAATTTAATTTAACCAAAAAATCTTTTGATCGTTACGAAGACTTTACTGAAATTGACACCATCTTGTATATTGGTATAGTAAAATGGAGGGGCGAATGGTGGTTTTCAGGTGTACTTTTCCAAATTGAGTTTAACCAGGATTTGGTCTTTGACGAAAAAAACTCAGATGAAAGCAGAATGGCGGTAAATTTTATCGACCACAATGAAAATGATATGGATGAACTACTTAACAACCAGTTTAACGCCTTTAAAGATCTAAACAATGGTTTGCAGATTGCATTTATGGAATCGGACAAAATAGAACATTTTTTAAAGAACTATACCGAATACTATAATAAGTCTCTAAACCTGTCGAAAAAGGCGAAAAAAGAGGCAAAAGAGCGGGCAAAAAATGATAATTACTTTGGTGGCGAAGACTATAAAACCACAGATTTTTCAGAAATATCTGAAAGTGCTTTGATTTTCTTTAACCCCAAAAGCGGGGTTGAAATTGCCCTTGCTGTAAACAGTGCATTTCCGTCGGCTAATAATCCATTCTTTAATGAAGAAGAAAGTGAAGACCACATATTTCGCTTGTTCATGGCAGAGGACTTATCGGCAGAACTCTCCATGTTTTGTATAGATAATTATAAATCGAAATTGCCTTTTTTTAAAGAAAAAGAAGGGCAAATTTATTTAAATGACATTGATTTTTTACTCCGCTTTTGGAAAAATTCAAATTATTTTACAAAGCCAACAGTAACTTTTATTGGAACCAAAAGTTAATGCATAAAGAATATGCCATTAGGTTAAAGGAATAAACTAATATTTCCTTTTTCAATTTACACTGAAAAATTCGATGAATTGCCAAGCACCTACCGTAGGTAATTTTTCGGGTTAAAATCTTTTATCTTAGGGTCTAAATTGCATTACAATCAATAAATCCGGTTAAAAATTACTGCGTTTAATAAATTTTAGATGGTAAACTTTATTTTTTTATGTAGATTTAAAGCCAATTATCAGAACCTATGTAAATATTATGGAATTAAAGTCTAAACCTAAGGTATTAGAAAAGAAACATTTACTAACTTTCATATTAATCACAAGCTTGTTTTCCCTCTGGGGTTTTGCAAATGACATTACAAATCCGTTGGTAGCTGCATTTCAAACTTTACTTGAAATTAGTAATGCCAAAGCTGCCCTGGTGCAGTTGGCTTTTTATGGTGGTTACTTCACTATGGCCTTGCCTGCTGCATTATTTGCCCGAAAATATTCTTATAAAAAGGGAATCCAGTTAGGATTATTGCTTTATGCAATAGGTGCTTTTCTGTTTTACCCGGCGGCACATTACCAGGAATTTATATTTTTTCTAATTGCATTGTATATTCTCACATTTGGTCTGGCCTTTTTGGAAACTACAGCAAACCCCTACATATTATCAATGGGGAGCCAGGAAACTGCAACCAGGAGGTTAAATCTTGCTCAGGCATTTAATCCATTGGGTTCGCTGCTTGGTATGTTTATAGCCTCAAAATATATTTTGGCTTCGCTAATTTCTGATGAAAGAAATGAAGAGGGAGATATTGTATACTTTGCAAAAAGTACCATTGAAAAATTTGAGATTCGAATGCATGACATGATACTTATTCGTAATCCTTATTTGATAATTGGTATTATTGTATTGCTGATACTTGTGCTTATTTCAATTAAAAAAATGCCGGTTTATAAAAGTACAGACAGTTCCAAAGCCCTGGAAGTTTTTAAGCGTTTGATTAAATCTCCTCGATATGTAGGTGGAGTAATAGCCCAAACTTTTTATGTGGCCGCACAAATAATGTGCTGGACATTTATTATTCAATACGCTGAAAACCTTGGGCTTACTAAATCATCTGCGCAAAATTATAATATCGTAGCCATGCTAATCTTCCTGTCCAGTAGATTTATCAGCACTGCTATAATGAAACATGTAAATCCTGCCAAATTATTAAAAATATTTGCTATTGGAGCACTTATAAGCACCCTTGGAACCATTTTCTTTCAAAATCTGGCCGGACTCTACTCATTGGTTCTAACATCAGCATTTATGTCGCTAATGTTTCCTACTATTTATGGTATTTCGCTTCATAATTTTGGTGAGGATGCTAAACTTGGTGCAGCCGGCCTTATTATGGCAATTGTTGGCGGAGCATTAATGCCTATGATACAGGGCAAAATAATTGATTTGGGAACAGTATTTTCAATGCCTGCAGTTAACTTTTCTTTTATACTTCCATTAATAAGTTTTATAATAATTGCTATTTTTGGTTACAGGCAACAAGTTATTTTTAACCAAAAAACTGAATAAAACGATTTCAAGCAAATTACTCATGAATAAAAAAGTATTTATTTCAGGTTGTTTTGATATGCTGCATAGTGGACATGTAGCCTTTTTCAAGGAAGCATCCGCTTATGGTGATTTATACGTTGGTTTAGGTTCTGATGATACCATCCTGCAACTTAAAGGCAGACATACCATCAATTCAGAACAAGAACGATTATACATGGTAAAATCAATAAAATATGTAACTGATGCCTGGATTAATTCAGGGAACGGCATTCTTGATTTTGTGGAAGAACTAAAACAAAATCCGCCCCATAGGTATATCGTAAATGAAGATGGTCATTCACCTGCCAAAGCTGAATTATGCAAAGAACTTGGAATTGAGTACATTGTATTAGAAAGAATTCCTGAAAAAGGCCTTCCGCCAAGGTCTACTACAAAACTGAGAGGTGATTTAACCAGTCAGCTGCCTTATCGGCTTGATTTGGCCGGAACTTGGATAGACCAGCCCATGTTATCAAAAATTCATCCTGGTTGGGCAATAACCATTTCACTTGAACCAATAATTGAATACAATGAACGAAGTGGAATGTCTACATCTACCCGAAATGCAGCAAAAAGAATTTGGCCTTTTCAGTTACCTCTTGAAAAACCGGAAAAACTTGCTGAAATTTTATTCAGATATGAAAACAAACCCGGTAATGAGATAATATCAGGCGCTCAGGATGCAATAGGCATTTGTGTTCCAGGTTTGGCAAGGCACTATTATAGTGGAGAATACTGGCCCGACAAAATTGAAAAAGTGTATGACGAAAAAATTTTGAATTGGCTTGAATCTCATCTTTATATGATTACTTTGTGGCCCCGTCCTGATGGTACTGACTTGCTTTCAAATATCCGTATTACAAAAGAAAATATAAGTGCCCTGGTTGAAGCGTCAGACGATTGTTGGAAGGCAATTAAAAATCTTAACCTTGAAAGCTTTGGGGATGCATTTAAACGATCTTTTGAAGCACAGGTTAAAATGTTTCCCAATATGCTTAATGATAAGATAAGTGCTGTAATCAATCAATACAAGGATGTAGCTATCGGCTGGAAACTTTCTGGTGCAGGGGGAGGAGGTTATTTGATTTTGGTATCTAAAGAACCCATTATAAACTCAATGAAATTAAAAATACGTCGTTGGATATCTTAAAATCAAAGACAATTTGCCTAATCCCTTGCTGAAACAACAATGATTAGGTTCGTATTTTTGTATAATTACCACTTCGTCTATCACAAATGTGATATTATTATGTCAATCACCAGATAAAAATAAGATAAAAATCTGTCACCGGCTATTCATCTGCCTAAATTGATAAAAGGGTCCTCGTTTTAGGCGATTCTAATGGGTGAATTGAATAGATCATGTTCACTTTTTATTGTTCCTGGAGCTGAATCCTATCGATCAGGATCGTTTTTTCCTGTTCCACCAGGTAAATGATGTATAATGCATCCATTCTTTTTAGTTCCGGAGCAGGAAGGGTATCGATAATGCCCACTTTTTTCTGTTCCGGGAGCCGAATCCTATCGAACAGGGTAGCTTTTTCCTGTTCCGGGAGCCGAATCCTATCGAACAGGTTCGTTTTTTCCTGTTCCACAGTGTAAATGATAAAATAGATAGCCATTCTTTTTAGTTCCAAAGCAGGAACTGTATCGATAATGCCCACTTTTTTCTGTTCCGGTAGAGAAATTATGATAGATAGGGTCGTTTTATACAATTTCTGCATATCGCTTTTATGAAGAAGTTGAGGTATGATTTCCAATCGCTTGATGAGCTTGTGAAAGTCTTAATTCTTAGTTCCAAACACCAGTTTATGCGTCACCTCCTTAAGCACTTTTTTATGCAGTACCTCATCATAGCGGTCAATAAACTCTTGAACGGCTTCTTTTTCACGCTTAGACAGCTCACGCAAAGCCCATGAAAGGGCTTTTACAATCATATCATCATAGTCTTCTACCACTCGTTTGCAAATATCAAGGGTCCGCTTTACATCACCTGTGCCACCTTGCGATTTTAGGTTAAGGGCCACCGTTGAAACCACTGCAATGCGCCTTTGCCAGACATTTTCCGACTGAAGATAATTCCGTATCTTTTCGTCATTTACAATACCTGTTCTCCATGCCGGCCCCATAAGATATAAGCTATAAGTATCAACAGAGCACCAGTTATCAAGTTTTTTGTTTAATCCATCCAAATCTGCTTCAGTCAGCAGATTAAACAGTTTTTTATCTTTTGCCAGGTATTCAAAGGCCATCATCTGGCACTCAAGAAAGTTTGTATCTATGAGCTTATGGGCAAGAAGAAGCTTTTCAGGCTTCGGCCAATTTACCGTTTTTTCGCGCAGCGCCTTCAGCACCACTCGCATGTTCTGGGCTTTAAGCCCAATCACGCGCATAGAGGTTTCAAGAACGTGGGCTGTATATTTTTCGTAGCGTACTTCTTTGTATAATTCTAATGATGCTACTAACTCATTGATAAGGTTTTCCATAGAACTTTATATGTTTATAATCTGGCACGGATAATATTCGCACGACAGCTTGAGCGACAGCATAAAAAGCCTTGCTGTCTTTACAAAATACCCAGCCTTTTTTGTAAGCTTTGGTTTTTTAAAAATAACACACTCTCAGCAGGGACAACAAGTTCATTAAGCGAACTGATGGCATTATTCCTCTGTGCATCAACAAAATCAGTAATGTCTTCAATTTCAAGAATCCATTCATCATTAAATTGTTTCAAAATTTCATAGACAAAACTATCTTCCAGGATTTCTATTAAGTCATCTATATATTCAAATCTCTTCATCGGATGTTTTTATTTTTATATATATTGTTCCTGAATTAGCTTGGTATTATTTTTATTTCTAAATAAGTATCAATTCTGGAGCTATAAAAAGATAAACCATTACTTATGCTAAAAGCAATAAATCATTTGAATAGACTATTTAGGAGTGGACATACACAAAATGATTCGAAGATAAATAGCAAACTATGTGTGAAG
>JARGGF010000296.1 GCA_029210905.1 Bacteroidales bacterium
TGCTTCGACACTATCTAGCTGACAAAAAAAGGTTAAAGGAACACTTCCAATATAATTTTTAAGTAATTCTTCGTGTGTTTTTTTAATAATTACAAAAATTCCCCAGGGTTTTTGTTCCCCATAAAATTTATCGGCAATTAACTGGTTCTCTATTAAATAATCAATGTTTTGTTCAATTGCTAAAACAGTTTCCTTCCTGAAATTTTTGGCTGCTTTAATTCCAATGTCCTCTGTCAATATTTTTTCAACAAGCATCTGTGAAAAATTATTAATTCCATTTGTAGCATAAAGCAATTTGATGCTTAATTCATGCATGAAATCTTCGTTATTACAGTATACAAACCCAATTCTTTGGCCGCTTAAACCTACTGATTTACTGAAGCTTTCTGATACGATAACATGCTCAAATTCAGTAAGTTTTTTATAATAATCATCTGTTCCCCAATCGTAAAAGAGCCTCCGGTAAGGACTGTCAACTATAACCACAACACCAGCTTCATCAAGCTTGCTGATTGTTTCCAGTAGTATTTTATCCTCAATTTTTGCACCTGATGGGTTATTGGGATCGCAGATAATCACAGCTTTACCTTTTAATGAGTCTTTATTTTCCGCCAGGCCTGAGATAGAAGCATAAAAACTAAAAGGCAAGGCATTTATTTTTAGCACATTAAGATAAGCTCCCCAGTATAATGGTGGCAGCACTACTTCTGAAACATCTAAAGTCTTAAATATAAGGTCGAGTGCACTTACACCTCCATTAGTTATAAATATTTTATCAATAGAAGCGGAATTATGAAAAAAAGCACTATTTATTGCCGCCCTTAACTTAGGCCTTCCTTTAACCGGAGGGTAAACCTGTATTTCATCACTGTTAAAATCAATCCCTTTGGCAAGTTCGTTAATATCAATATTTACAACCGCATTAACTCCTCTGTTTAAAAATAGATATTCTTTGTTTTCATCCAGGCTTTTTTGCCTTAAACTTTCTCCAATTCCTACAATAGCAGAATATTTTGCACCAGATTTTTTTACTTTAAACATATTATTGATTATCAGTTGAATACAATTTCATCAATGAAGTTTTTGACCTATGATATGGATAAATTCTTCACGGGTTGCGGTTCTTAAAAAAGCACCTGTAAAAGCCGATGTAGTAGTAACAGAGTTTTGTTTTTGAACCCCTCTCATTTGCATGCACATGTGACTGGCCTCAATTACAACAGCAACTCCAAGAGGGTTTAAAGTTTCCTGAATGCAATCTCTGATTTGTGTAGTGAGTCGCTCTTGCACTTGCAATCTGCGCGAAAAAGCTTCAACAACGCGCGCTATTTTACTCAAACCTGTAATGTAGCCATTTGGAATGTAGGCAACATGGGCCTTGCCAAAAAATGGGAGCATATGGTGTTCACAAAGCGAATACAACTCAATGTCCTTTACCAATACCATTTGTCGGTATTCTTCCTTAAACATGGCACTTTTCAATATTTCATCAGGTTTAATTGCATAACCGTGAGTGAGGAATTGCATTGACTTGGCAACCCTTACCGGTGTATCTAAAAGCCCTTCTCGTTCAGGATCTTCACCAATTAATGAAATGGTTTCTTTATAATGTTTTGCCAGTTTTTCGGTAGCATCATCACTGTATTCTTCCACTTTCAGGTAAGACCCATTCTTTTTTGTTTCAATTCCGTTATTAATTATTTTCATTATAATGGTTTTACTTTGATTTATTATATTTTTTTGCACAAAGATTGCTATTTCAAACTTAGTAACGCATATTTGTTTAAACAAATCAGGTTGATAAATGTTCTTTTACTCCTTTATATTTACTAAACTAATATAAACTAATTTAAAATGAATCTATTAATTGTTGCAGCTACAAAGCTAGAAATTAAACCATTCTTAAAAAATATCTATTGTCATGATATTGATAACAAGTCAATTAATAGTTTCATTTACAATGATTTACATATAGATATTTTGATAACAGGAATAGGACTTATTTTTACCACCTTTCAACTAACCAAGGCGCTGAACGAGAAAAAATATGATCTGATTTTTAATGTAGGTATTGCTGGCAGTTTTAACAGGAATATACAGATTGGCAACATAGTACATGTTGTATCAGAAGAACTTGCTGATTTAGGTATTGAAAACCAAAAAAACTTTCAAACACTTTTTGATTCAGGATTCATGGCTCCGGATACTTTCCCATTTATAGAAGGAAAGCTTAAATCCTCAGCCATTGATAATAAGGAACTTAATACCCTTCCAAAAGTAAATGCCATCTCAGCAAATACAGCACATGGCAATAAAAAAACTATTAAATCTATCCACAAAAAATTTAATCCGGATATTGAGACAATGGAAGGGGCAGCCTTTTTTTATGTTTGCCTTATGGAAAATGTAAATTTTATTCAGCTGCGCGGCATTTCTAATTATGTAGAAAGCAGAAATGCAGAAAAATGGAATATCCCTTTAGCAATTAACAATCTTGCGCAAAAATTAATTCAAATACTTGATTCAATTTAGTTAATTTTGCCAAAATAAATATTTAATTGAGCCATGAAATTAAGACTAGGATTTTCTACCTGCCCAAACGATACCTTTATTTTTGATGCAATGGTTCATCATAAAATTGATACTAAAGGAATTGAATTTGAGCTTTTGCTTGCTGATGTTGAAGAATTGAACAAAATAGCTTTTCAGGGCGAGATTGATATTACCAAATTAAGTTACCATGCTTATGCCTATGCTTCCGAACAATACAAATTACTTGATTCTGGCAGTGCACTTGGAGATAATAACGGGCCACTTTTAATTAGTAAACGTAAAATCTATCCTGATGAAGTTGAAGATTTAAGTATCGCTGTTCCTGGTAAATATACTACTGCAAATCTTTTATTATCAATAGCTTATCCTAAAAGTTTAAAGAAAAAGGAGTATTTGTTTTCGGATATTGAAGAAGCTGTTTTATCTAATGAGGTTGATGCGGGCCTCATTATTCATGAAAACAGGTTTACTTATGAAAAAAAGGGTTTACGTAAAATTATCGATTTGGGAGAATACTGGCAGGAACATACTAAAATGCCTATACCATTAGGAGGCATTGTCGTAAATAGAAAATTGACAAATGACTTGCAATTAATGATCAATAAAATGGTAAGAGAAAGCCTTGAATTTGCCTATAAAAACCCGGAATCTTCTTTAAGTTTCATGAAACAATATGCCCAGGAAATGAGCCGGGAAATAATGCAAAAACATGTTGATTTATATGTAAATAACTATTCTTTAGACTTAGGCAAGAATGGTAAAAAAGCAATCCTCCGTTTGTATGAAGAAGCAAACCGGATAAAAGGTTTTCCAAAAATTAGTCAAAATATTTTTATCTCTTAGTTCAAAAGGAAAAAGCACCTTGGAGTGGTGCTTTTTTTGTTTTTTGATTTAATGCATTTCCTTATTTTGTCATTATATTAATATTGTTCATTAAATCTTCCTTATAAGATTTTGCAATCGGAATACTTTTAGTTTCACCTTTAACTTTCATAATAATAGCATTGTCTTCTATCATTTCAATCTTGGCAAGGTTTACAATATAAGATCTGTGTACTCTGGCAAACATTTTTAGTGGAAGCTTATTGATTATTGCTTTCATTGTAAAATGAATGGTGTATTTATTAGTAAAAGTATTGATAATTACATAGTTCTCAAGTGCTTCTACCCAAAGAATCTCTTCATACTTAAGCCTAACCAGTGAGGATGAACTGCTTTTAATAAATATCCCATCCTTTCCGGTCATTTGTTCTTCAATTTCCTTAAATTTTTTGTGGGCTTTCTCAACTGCCTTAAAAAAACGAGTAAATGAAATGGGCTTTAAAAGATAATCAGTAACATCGTATTCAATTGCTTCAAGGGCATATTTGTCTTTGGCTGAAATTACAATGATTTGAGGGAGATTCTGTAATGTTTTAATAAACTCAACACCACTCATTTCCGGCATCTCAATATCTAAAAAAATCAGATCAATATCATTTTCAGTTTGCATAGTGTTTAATGCATCTATAGCACTATTATATGCACCTTTAAATTCCAGAAAATCTGTTTTGTTAACATATTTTTCTATCAGAAGTCTCGAAACATTATCATCATCAATTACAATGCAATTCATAACTAGCAGGTTTTTTAATTAAATGTTGTTTTGTCAAGTTTTAAATAGCTTAATTCTTGAATTTAACAAAGTTAATAATCTGTAACAAATAATAAAATAGAAAGCAGGTTATTTTATCGGTTTGTATTATTTATCTTCCTGTGTATTGAAACATAAAATCAAGTGTGTCAGTAGTTTAATGGTTTTTTAAAAAATTATGTAATTTCTTGTAAGATTTAATTAACCCTCATAGAATGATGGTTCAATTTCTTTGGGGAAAAAATCAACAATTGAGCACGGATAAAGTATAGACTGGTGAAGCAGCGGTAAAAACGGAATTAGGGTGCTTGTTGTTCTATTTTCATTAATAGACAGTTATGCCAATAGGCTAATTAAAAAAGATTTTTAAATCATCCGGTAACGTTTTGTTTATTCCAAAAAAAATTGGATTTCTACAAAGGCAGATCCAAAATGGGTAAATTTATAGGATATTTTTATCCTCACTGAAGGGTATTTCGTCAAAATTGCCGGGAATTTACATTTTCTTTTACCGGAAATTATGAACCTAATTAATACATTTACCCAAACTTTTGACCCATGAAAAATTTATTTGCCACTTTATTCATAGTATTTGCATTTTTTTTTGCTGCTACTGCCCAGGATCGATTGCTTGATGAAGATGAGTTGGTAAGTGTTGATGAATTTCTATCACTCGAAGATGCCCTAAAATCTCCAAGCAACGTATATAAATTAAATTTGAGTGATTTGCAGCTAGATGAATTTCCAATGGAAATACTTCAATTACATAATCTCCAGATACTTGATTTATGGAAGAATAACATAAGAGAGATTCCTGCCGATATCCGGTTGCTGTCGCATCTGCAATACTTAAATCTTGGTAGTAATATTATTGATACGCTTCCAAAAGAAATTGGAAATATGGTCAATCTTATTATGCTTGATTTGGAAGGCAATAAGTTAACCTATTTACCAAAAGAAATTGGCGATTTAGTTTTCCTGCAAAACCTTGCTTTGGGAGACAATTCAATAGTTCAGATTCCTGAATCAATAGGTGAACTGAAAAATCTCAGGGATTTAACAATGTGGGAGAATGAATTAATAGGTTTACCTTCCTCGTTTGGGGACTTAAAAAATTTACAAAGCCTGGATCTTTCAGAGAACATGTTGGAATCACTTCCCAATTCTTTTGGACAATTATCCAACCTTAAAATCTGTGATTTAAGGTACAATAAAATTGAGCAATTACCCGCACAAATTGACATGCTTAGTTCCCTTTCGTATCTTGATTTATCTAATAACAGATTGCTTTCGCTGCCAAATTCAATATCAAATCTTCGTTCGCTTCAAATGTTGTATCTGCAAAATCAACTTGATGAAAATCAGGAACAAACCCTGAAAAATTTGCCATCTGGTATTGGTTATTTAAGCAATTTGCAGCAAATTAATTTAAAAAATACTGGATTACTTAATATTCCAAACGAAATTGGAGATCTGCAGGATTTACAGATTTTAGATGCTTCGCACAATAAATTTACTGATTTACCTTCAACTATTAGCAAGCTTAAAAATTTGCGTGAATTGAACCTTTCTGCAAATAAATTGCATACAATTCCTGTAGCTATAGGCAAACTGCCTAATTTAGTAGTACTGAATCTATCAGATAACAGCATAGATGAAGTACCTTCATCCATAAGCAAATCAATTAATATTGAGGAAATTATCTTATCAAAAAATAAGTTAAAAAGTGTTCCGGTTTCTTTATACGATTTAAATAATTTGAAAAAACTGGATTTATCTGAAAATATAATTACTGAAATTCCTGGAGGGATTAAAAAATTAAAGAATCTGATTGATTTAAATCTTCAACGCAACAAATTAACAACTATACCTGTTGAAATTAGCAAATTAAATGAGCTGGATAATTTAAATTTAAGAGAAAACCTTATTCCTGATGCGGAGATGGATGTTATTCGTAATCAGATACCACAAGTAGTTAAAATACGGTTTTAATTATTTTTTTAACAATTTCTTGTATTTTTGTACGTTATGCTTT
>JARGGF010000297.1 GCA_029210905.1 Bacteroidales bacterium
AACAAAAACTCAAAAGCTGAATTGTCATGAGAACAAACAACACCTTCGGGGTGCAGTTTATTGTACGCACCAACAAAGCAAAAATTGGTTTACTTCCTGTTTATGCCCGTATATCTGTAGATAGCCGCCGGGTTGAACTATCATTAAAACAGTTTATTAGTCCAGACAATTGGAACGCTGCAAAAGGAGCAGCCAAGGGAAAAAGTAAAGAAATACGGGATTTAAACACCTATCTTGAACAAATTCGCAGCCGCATAACAGAATGTTACCAGCAATTAGTGTTAAAGAAAAGACCTGTGACGGCAGAAGCAGTAAAAAACTTATTTTGTGGTTTTGGTGAGAAAGAACATTCTCTATTGTCAATTTTCGAATATCACAATGCAGAAATGAAAACCACATTGGAATGGGGAACCCAGAAAAACTATTTCACAACCAAACGTTACATCGAAGAATTTTTAAAGTCCAAGCATAAGACTTCAGATGTATACCTTTCTGAATTAAACTATAAGTTCCTTGTTGATTTTGAACAATTTATGAAGGCATATGTACCTAAAGACCATCAACGTCCCTGTGGTCAAAACACCGTAATGAAGCACATCGAACGATTAAGGAAAGTTATAAATATGGCTATAAAAAATGACTGGCTTGAACGTGATCCTTTCCAAAAATTCAAACCAGTGTTTATGAAAAATGAAAGACAGTTTTTGTCTATTGATGAACTATTGGTCATCGAGCAAAAGGAATTTAGGATTACTCGCTTACAACAAGTAAAAGATTTATTTGTTTTTAGCTGTTATACCGGGTTGGCATATATTGATGTATTTAATCTGACACCACAAAATATAATGAGAGGCATTGATGGTGATTACTGGCTCAGTACAAGCCGGACTAAAACTGACATTCCTGTTCATATACCTTTACTACCACAGCCCTTGGCAATCATTGAAAAATACAAAGACAATCCCAGGATAGTAGCTAATGGAAAGTTATTGCCGGTTTGTTCTAACCAAAAATTAAACTCGTACCTTAAAGAAATAGCTGATTTGTGCGGCATTGAAAAGCCATTGACTTTTCACATTGCCAGGCACACCTTTGCCACAACAGTAACTCTTACAAACGGAGTACCGATAGAAACCGTTTCAAAGCTTTTAGGCCATACCAGCATCAAAACCACCCAAATTTATGCGAAGGTGATTGAACAGAAAGTGAAAGAAGACATGCAAAATTTGCGTGATAAATTGGAAGGAACATCATTACAAACTAAGCGGATTAATGCTCATTGAGTTACTTTTACATTATTTTAACATTCACTTAACATAATTTTACACTCCATAAAGCTATTTTTAGACACTGTTATTTGCGTTTAAACATAGTGAAAGAATACCGTGGATAAAAGAATAATTGTTTGAACGTTAAATATTTTCCCGCTTTGACATATTAAGGCGGGTTTTTTATTTAACCAGGAAACTTCTTATGACTGACACGTATTCTGAACTGGAACTTTTGTTGGACAAAGATTTACAGCAAATAGAAAAAACAACATTCAACCAAATTGATTGTTATGAGAAAATGGTAAGGGCTTCAGTAGAAAGTTACTCCAAACTGAAACTTAAGTTAAAAGAGCATAAGTTTTGTGATAAAACTTCTGAAATTCATTTCTTTAAAAATATCCATCCACTGGCCGTTTCAAAAATTCATTTCTACACAGCCCTGGCAAAATATTATTGCCACATTTCAAGCCTCAACCTTGATAAAGAAAAAAAGTGTCATTGTAAAAAAATGCTGAAAATGGTATCTGATTACTATCTTCATTATCAATACATTATAACTTACTATAAATCAGGAAAATCCGAATTTGATAAAAAATATTTCCTTCGTAAAAATTCTGAATACCCCGTTGGGCTAGAAGATTGTCTTGCCTTAATTGATAAGGAAACTTCAACCGGTTATGATCTCATCCTGGCCCGTTACCTCGCATATGATAAATATTCCGATTTTCTCCAGGCTGAAATGAAGCGTTTTGAGTCCGGGGATAAAAACACCCAACTTGGGGAAGGTGGGGTGTTTTTAGAGTGGACAGGTTCAAAAATCGAATTGATAGAACTTATGTATGCAGCCTGGGCAAAGGGTTCTGTCAGCAATGGACAAATTCCCATAAACGAGTTAGCTACAACTGTTCAAAAGGTTTTTAATATTGAACTTGGCGATTATTACCATGCTTTTGCAGAAATTAAGAACAGGAAAAATCCTACCTTATTCCTTGATAATCTGCGCAAAGCACTGAATAATAAAATTAACGAAAAAGATTTTTAATATTTTTTCACACCCAACTTGGGGAAGGTGGGGGATTTTTCCGGTTCAGATTGTACAATTTTGCTCTATAATTAATTAAAATGAAAAATTATGGCAGCACAAATTATTACAACGGATGATTTACATGAATTCAAACTCGAACTAATTGAAGACATCAAGCGTCTTTTAAAAGAAGCCAATGGACAACCTTCAAAAAAATGGCTCAAGTCCTACGAGCTCCGTAAAGTCTTGAACCTATCACCAGGGACTCTTCAAAATCTTCGAGTTAACGGTACATTACCTTATACAAAAATAGGTGGGGTTATCTACTACGATTATTCCGACATACAGGAAATGCTCCAATCCAGGAAGCATAAACAACCCTATCTTTTTAGCAACCAAAAAATATAAACTAATGGATGAACTACATAAAGCATCTTACATCCATTTTTAACAGGATGGATGCAGATTCCCGGATTACTCCCTTTCATTTTAGTTTATACATGGCATTATTTCGTCAGTGGAACCTGAATTACTTTAACAATCCAATTTTCATTGCAAGGGGCGAAATAATGAAAATGTCAAAAATAGGATCCGTTACGACTTATTTAAAATGTTTGAAAGAGTTACATTCCTGGAATTACATTAAGTACAAACCATCCTATAATAAGTATAAAGGTAGCTCAATCTACCTGTACACTTTTGATAATGGATGTGATACTGGATCTGTACAAGAAGTGATACCATATATAAACAATACAAACATATTAAACAAAACAAACTTAGAAGAGCAAGCACAAAATTTTGATTTAAAAAACTCAGATATGAAAACAAAAGAAGAAAAAGAAAAAAGTTCCGGCAAAAAAGAAAAAGAAAAAAAAGCTGAAACCATTCAAACAAATTCAGACAATTCAATTCCACCTCCTTTCGAGTACCTCAAAATTTATTTCGATGAAAAAGGGCATTCATCGGTTGAGGCAGAAAAGTTTTACAACTATTACCAGAGCAATGGCTGGCTGGTAGGAGGGCGGACAAAAATGAAAGATTGGAAAGCTGCAGCCCGAAATTGGATATTGAATATTCCGAAATTTAGTCCGAAATTGAATCCAGGAAAGGTCAATTCCACCAGCTTAAATAACAATAAAAATTATTCCGAACCACTATAAAAAAATCAATTCCTTATTCTCCCTCTCTTTTCAAAGAGAGGATCAGGGTGAGGTA
This sequence comes from Bacteroidales bacterium, assembly GCA_029210905.1. Taxonomy (GTDB): domain Bacteria; phylum Bacteroidota; class Bacteroidia; order Bacteroidales; family NBLH01; genus NBLH01. The sequence goes on from JARGGF010000297.1 coordinate 3,514, forward strand.
ATTTAACCATAACAATTTGATTTATGAAAAGTTCTTTCGATTTCACCTATTATCTTTCAATTATAGAGGCCAAAGGCCAGGAACTTTACAATCCGGGATTTAAATTGTCACCAGAGGATTATGAAGCCATTTTCAAACTTTTGGTTTATTTTCTGAAAGATACAGTCGGAGCAGAAAAACATAATATTTCTTTAAGTAAAGGGATTTTATTGTCGGGTCCGGTTGGTTGTGGTAAAACATCATTAATGCGTATTTTGCATTTAATCCTGAATTCTGAAGAACGATTTGCGATTAAACCCTGTCGCGACATTAGTTTTGAATTTATACAGGAAGGGTATTCAGTGATTTACCGATACAGCAAACAATCATTCAAAAACCTGATTCCACGGACTTTTTGCTTTGATGACCTGGGCTCAGAAAACAATCTAAAGTACTATGGAAATGATTGCAATGTGATGGCAGAAATCCTCCTTTCGAGATATGATTTGTTTATCTTTCATGGTATGTTAACACACTTGACAACCAATCTGAACAGTGGCGAAATTGAAGATATTTATGGTTTAAGGCTCAGAAGTCGGTTACGTGAACAGTTTAACCTCATCGCTTTTAATGCGGTAGCAAAAGACAAAAGAGTATAATACCTGAGTAAACATTTCACAAAAACATCATTTTATGATACTTTACTCGAATTTTTACTCTTTGTTATTATTACAACCATTTGTATCAAATGGGGTAAAAATTAGCCCTCATATTAGATATTGAAGTAATAGAAATAGGATTTCTTTCTTTAATAATATTATAATTATGGTAGTAATACTACTAAAAAAAACCTTTCTTTAAAGAATAAAAAATGCATTTTTATAAAAATAATTTGGATTCTCATTATATTTATTCTAATTTTGGTAGTATGACTACCAATACAAGCAATAAATTAAAGAAGCTTTTCAAGGAACATGTTCCCGGAACTGTCCTTTTGGCCTCTTGGCTTGAAAAAAAAGGTTTTTCATACGATCTGCAACAATATTACCGCCGAAGCGGTTGGCTGGAAAATATAGGAACCGGTGCCTTTAAGATGTCAAAAGAAAATGTAACCTGGCAGGGGGGCTTATTTGCTCTGCAGTCTCAGGCAAAACTACCTGTTCATGTAGGCGGTCTTACGGCACTTTCTCTTCATGGTTATGCACATTATTTCAGATTAGGCGAAGAAATCGTTTACTTATTTTCACCGGCACAAATAAAACTACCAGCCTGGTTCTACAAGCATAGTTGGGACGCTAAAATAAAACATATACAATCCTCAATATTGCCTCAGGATTTAGGTTTGGTTACTTTCGAAGACAAAAGCCTTTCTATTCAGATTGCAACTCCCGAACGGGCAATTCTTGAATGCTTATACTTAACTCCAAACCATCTCGATTTAGTAGAATGTTACCAGGTATTTGAAGGATTAACCAACATACGTCCAAAGCTCATGCAGAAATTGCTTGAAGCCTGTAATTCCGTAAAAGTTAAAAGATTGTTCCTTTATATGGCTAACAAAGCGCAACATCAATGGCTTTCGTTTATAGACCAGTCAGGCATAAATTTAGGGAAAGGAGATCGTAGCCTGATAAAAGGTGGTGTATACATCCCGCAATTTCACATTTCAGTTCCTAAAGAATTAGCAACATTATGATTTTACCAAAATACAGGGCCCAGGTTGACCTACTTTTACAGGCTTTGCCTCATGTGGCAAAAGAAGAAGTATTTGCCCTGAAAGGAGGCTCAGCCATAAACCTTTTTGTGCGCAATTTGCCCAGGTTATCAGTTGATATTGATTTAACCTATCTTCCTATTGATGGCAGAAAGACAGCCCTTTCCAATATTTCGGATGCTTTAGGCCGTATTAAAAAGCGACTGGAAGCTTCAATTAAAGGTATAAACGTGATACCAACTCCATTAAATCAGGGAGAAGATGTAAAACTGAATTGTCAGCTAAAAAATGCACAAATCAAAATAGAAGTCAACACCACTACCCGGGGTCAAATATTTCCTGTTCGTTTGCTTCAGGTAAATGAAAATGTTCAGGATGAATTTGGCAAATTCGCTGCAATAAACGTTGTTTCCCATGCCGAACTATTTGGAGGCAAAATATGTGCTGCCCTCGACAGACAACATCCCAGGGACTTATTTGATGTCAAGTTGTTGCTGGAAAATGAAGGTTATACTTCTGAAATCAAAACCGGATTTATGGTCGCCTTATTGAGTCACATGCGTTCAATGAGCGAAATAATACAGCCCCATTTATTAGATCAGCAATCCGCTTTCGAAAAGCAATTTGCAGGAATGTCTTTGATTCCTTTCACATATGCCGATTATGAAACAACCCGGATCCGCCTTATTCAAATAATCAATTCTTCCTGGACCGAAACAGATAAGAATTTTCTTCTCAGTTTCAAAAAAGGTTCTCCTGATTGGGAATTATTTCCTATTCCTGTTCTGCAGAACCTGCCTGCTATAAAATGGAAGCTGGAAAATATTAATAAACTGATTCAGAACAATCCAAAGAAACATGAAGAATTAATGGACAGGCTCAATATTACCTTAAATTCTAAATCAGAATAATTCTTATTTTGGATACCTTTTATCACCAATTCACAAGACATCTATAATATTAACAGATAAAAAGTTGCGATTTTAATTCCTTTTATCC
>JARGGF010000298.1 GCA_029210905.1 Bacteroidales bacterium
GGTGAAGTTTAAAACAAATAATAACCTACTGATATTATAAAAATTATTTGCAAAGAAATTTCTGAGTTCAAATGCAACAGTATCCTGCATGCTTACTTCGCTGGTATAACCCCAGAAAGGGACAGAATATTGTGACGAAAGATTTAGTTTGCTGTCTTTCAACACAAAATTATAATCTACATTACCATCAGGGTTTGAATTTGCATTTAATGCCCCTGAAATTGTCGAATAAAAATCCTGAAAATATAGTTTAATTGGTCCGGAATTGATTGCTGTGGTATCATTTATTGTGTCGCCTAGCTGGTTCAATCCTGGAAATGCAACAATATCAGATAAATTGGCAACCAGTTGATATTGTTCAATCACTTGATTTTGAGAGTCGTATGAACTATATATGTAATTGTTTAGATTAAATTGAAACGGTACGCCAAAGGAATTTTCACTGACAATATCGAGAGAAGAATGATCGAAATTAAAACTTCCTTTCAGCTTACTATTATTCAAATCAATCATAATTTGTTCAATAGCAGAATTAATAGTATGCTGACCAATATAACCATAAACTGCCTGAAAATCAATATTTGAAAACTGAATTGCAATATCAACAATATTTTGATTTACAGCCAGCACAGCACTTGAGCTATTTAGGGTGAGTGCAAAATCAATCTGTAAGCGATTTTTGTTAATTGTTTGATTATCAAGATGTATGGTGTATTCCATTAAGTCGGCAAAACTATTGGTACTGCTCAATATCAGGTCTTTTGAATATGGAATTCCATGATAAGTTATGCCCGGAAAAGTTATTTTTAGATTTGCATTTACAGGAACTGCCAGTATAACAGTAATGTCCAAATCCAGGTTATTGAGTAGGATGCTGTCAATTTCTTCGGTGTTGGTGCCCTGGCTGTATCCAAAATCCATGTAAAAACTTTGATTTATAATCACATTTGTTTCGGGCGGATTTAAATCAAGAGCACTGCCTGTGTTGTTGACAATTGAATAGTTGTCAGAAAATACTGGATAATCTAACAGGTCTGAAGCAGAAAGGCTAAGAAATTCTTTGTTAAACCGGAACCATAATAAGCCGTATTCATCTTCTGTTAATTCACCGGAAGCTATATTTTCAGCAAAAATATCCTGAAAACTGGTTGTTTTGTAACCAATAGGTGTAGCTATAGTTGTTTCATAATCAATTGTTTTGCTTATTTCGTCCTGCGAAAATTTTTCTTTTACACAGGAAAACTGAAACAGGAGAAGTGATGCAAGCAATATGGATGCAAGTTTCTGGTTCATAAATGGTTGACTTATTGGCTATCTGATATGTTTTACCAATATTAGCTATTACTTTTAGGATTACGAATATAACGAAAGACTTGTGCGATTGAGTATCTACCAAACAAAATTTTCCGCAAAATATTTAGTGAAACTTAAAAAGAGCTAGGAATTATGTGCAAGTACTAATGAACAGGTACTGCCTCTAATGCAAATTTTTGTTGCTTTCTAATAAAAAAAGGAAGACTTGCATAATAAATTGCAAAACCAAGGGGAATAATCAGAATTGCCCAAACAACTAAACCTAATGCGTTTACCTGCCATATAGCATCAAGTGTGTCCCAGAATTTAGTTTGTAACCTACCTATAACGTTACTTAGTTCAAAAGGAAGTTTGGGGCCGTTAAATACAAACTGACCAAATTTTAAAAAGGGTACAAATAAAGTAATTTGTATTACGTATACAGCATAGTTAACTATCTGAAGGGCAGCAATATTCAACTTAAATATTAAAGCAATGATGATTAATAAATACGTACTTACTCCCATAAACGGCATGATGCCAAATGTAATACCCAAAGCAAGTGTAAGCGCGAGTTTTTTAGGACTCATGCCTTGTTTTAAAAAGCCAAGTAAAGGATCAAAAATTTTATACTTAAGGTATTTTTTCAAAATTGGAAAAGTTTGTACAAATATACAAGAAAATATAGGAATTCAGTAGTTGTAATTTGATAATTATACTTCTTTAACCATAATTTAATAATTGTTAACTTTGAATTACTAGAGATATTGCTATTTCTCAATTATTACTTAATATAAAGTTAAAACTGAAGATTTTTATACTATTTTTAATCTGTTAAATCAGTGCATATACAATGATAACTAAACTAAAAAATTTATTAAATTCTTTTGACAAAACTAACAGAGCAAGAGCTGCAGAGGCTCATGAATGGGAAGAGAAAGAACTCCGCAATGTTTTTGCACTGTTGGTTTGCGGCTCATTTTTAGGACATCCATCACCACCTATGCACATTACCAATGAGTTGTTGCCTGTGATGGAAGAAGATTTGGAAATAATGTTCGAACAACTTGATTTATCACGAAATCCTTTGAGTGAGTTGTTTTCGAGGCTTGAAGTGGGGTAGGAGGATGTTAAAAGTTGAAAGTTATAAGTTGAAAGTTATAAGTTAAAAGTTATAAGATAAAAGACAAAAGAGAGAAGACAAAAGACAAAAGGTTAAGGATAAAAGTATAAATAGAGAAGTTATTGGATGGAGGACCGAAGAGATTAAATTTTTGTATCGTATGTAAAAGCCCCGAAGTGGGCGAAAGATAGCAGCCCAGTGCGCAGCGCTGAGTAAATAAAGAAAAAAAAGTGGCGCCAGTATATTGTTGCAATGGAAAAAGCACAATCAGCGCCACCACAAAAATAAATTAGTTAGGTAAGACAAAGGAAGACGAGAGCAGGGCAATCGGGTTTAACCTTTAATTTTACCTGAAGTTATATCTGGCACATTGGCTTTAATTTGTTAATATAGAATTAGCAGGCATTTATTTCTCCGCTGATGACACAGATTTACGCAGATATTACAAATTATCTGCGATAATTTGCATTCATCTGCGGATAAAAAATTCATTGTTTAAGTAAGGCTCATCGTTATGTTATCCTAGATCTGACAGTTTCTGATTTCTAAAAGCGATGGCCCTGAAGACGAGAGACCGAAATAGAATAATTGATAAAGTTTTAGATCATAATAAACCAATATTAGCCCTGGATCAAATAATATGATAAATCAAAATATACAATTTTTTATAGGAAAGGGTGGGGTAGGGAAGTCGACTGTTTCAGCGCTGCGTGCCCTGGGTGCTGCTAATTCAGGTACCGATACTTTATTAATCTCTTTAGATCCTGCTCATAATCAGAAAGATATATTTGAATTGAATTTTTCGGATAAAGCTATCAAAGTTTCAGAAAATCTGCATATTATAGAGCCGGATATCGACCTTTGGGTGAAAAAGTATCTGAAAGACGCTGAGGAAAAATTGCAGGGGAATTATCATTACCATCAGGCTTTTAGTCTAAAAAACTATTTTAAGGTTTTAAAGTACGCTCCGGCAGTTGAGGAATATGCCATGCTAATGGCTTTTTCGCATTATTTAGAACAATTTAAAAGCAAGCAACAAGTTATAGTTGATATGCCCCCAACCGCACTTAGCTTGAGATTTTTTGCCCTTCCCGGACTGAGTTTAAAGTGGCTTGAACAGTTAATTCAGCTCAGGTTAGCTATTCAGGAAAAGAAAGAAATTATTTCGAAAATAAAATTTGGAAATAAGGAATTGGAAACTGATAAAGTTTTGTTGCAATTGAATATGCTGAATAAGAGTTATCTGGATTTGTATTCGATATTCAATGCACCAAATTCCAAAATATACGTGGTGGCTAATCCAGAAAATCTATCTCTAAATGAAGCAGAGAGAATTATTAAAAAGATGCAGGATATTGAATTAAATATTAGCGGAATAATATTAAATAAAACTACGAATCAAATGGAGATATCCAGCAAGCGTTTGACATTCAGTCAGTTAGAAATAAGCAGATTTAAGCTTTCAAACAGCCATCTAATTGGGCTTGAAAGCTTAAATGCTTATCTCAATCAATTTAACATTGACTAATTTAACCGTTGTTTTTCTTTTTCTGGTCTATTGATAGAAAAGCGCCCATTACCCCAAACAACAAAACTGATTGTACCGGATTTGATGTGAGTGGGCAACTGCCAGAATTGCATCCTATAAACGTCCAGTATAAAAACCCAAGAATTCCTCCAGCCAAAGCCCCAATGCCTGTTCGGTATATTTTATTGTCAAGGATCTTTCTCCACAATGATTTTGCCGGATCACTGTCTTTTAATGAGAATTGTTCTTTTAGTTTAATTTGATTCATTCTTTTTCCCTCTATTTTACTAATAAAACGTTCTGAATAACTTCTTTAAAGGTTTCTTTGGGCAAAGCACCTTTTGCCATTTGCGGCTGTCCCTCCACCGGACAAAAAAGTAGCGATGGGATGCTCTGGATCTGAAATGCAGCTGCTAGCTCCCTTTCTGTCTCAGTATCAACTTTGTATACAATTAATTTGCCATCGTATTCTTTGGCTAAATCCTCCAGGATGGGAGCAATTCTTTTACAAGGTCCACACCAGTCAGCGTAAAAATCAACAATACAAGGCACATTTCCTTCATATTTCCATTCAGTATTTACATCATAGTTAAAAACCTTTTCTTTGAAAGTCTGGGCGGTTAAGTGAACTACGTTTTTGTTAACTGGTGTTGCATTTGTTTCAAATTTTGCATTATTACCAACATTTGCTTCATTCTCGTTTGTTTCGGTTTTGCATGAAAAATTCAACATCGAGATGGATGCTAACAAAACGAACACAATATAAATCTTCTTCATAATTTTTTTGTTTAATTTTATACTTATATGATTACTATGATAATACGGTAGAAACCTCCTTCATTAAGAAACTTTTACTTCTTACTCCTGAAAAACGTTTTACCTCTTTGCCATTTTTAAACAGCACCAGGGTTGGAATACTTCGTATACCAAATTTTTTTGCCAGTTGCTGTTCATGGTCAACATTCACTTTGCCGATTTTAACTTTATCGTTTTCAGTGTCAGCAATACTATTTAATGTTGGTGCCATCATTTTGCAGGGACCACACCAGGGTGCCCAAAAATCTACTAAAACCAATCCTGAACCAACCTGCGTTTTAAAGTTTTTGTTATTCAGTGTTTTCACATTGGCGTGATCCGGGGTATTGGGAAGTGATTTCATTTTCTTATAGTTATAGAAAATATAAACAATAAAAAGAACTATAAATCCAAGTACTATGTAGAGTGATGTTGACATAATTTGTTTTCTTGTTTAAGTAGTTAATAATTAATAAAATATATATTACATGCCCGGTATTCTGGGCATTCTTTTTAATTTTGAATTTTTGTAATAAAAGCCCCATGCTTTTTTTAGCCAGTGTCCGATAACCGGAAGCATTAACATGCCTTCTTTTTTCTGGGTCCGCGATACCAATGCAGCACCATCACCCGAATCCATTAAACAAACTATGCTTACTTTGTCAACATAACTTTTTGACTTTCCCGAGCCAACTATTTGTTGATGCGCATTGTATGCAGCCACATCGGCCATCACTTCAGCCAGATGTCCCTGTTTGGCTGCCCATGCAGGGCCTATCAAATCAGCAGAATCACCTATTGCATAAACTTCTGGAAATTCAGCTACCTGGCAAGTTGGAAGTGTTTTGATAAATCCTGCTTCGCTTAGCGGAAGTCCGGAATCCTGAAATAAATTGTGCCCCGCTCCACCTGAAATATAGACAATCAGATCACTTGCCAGCTTTTTATCCCCTTCAAATTCAATTTCACCTTTGTTAAAACCTATTATTTTTTTACCTACATGTTCATTTATTCTATAATGCTTAAAAAATTTTGACAGACTGGCCAGTGCCTTTTTACCCATCTTTTTGCCGGGCTCCGCCATAGGAGCAAAAAAGTTTAGCTCAAAGTTATTTAACAGGCCTTTTTTCTTTAGATATGTGCTAATGTTAAATAATAATTCGAAAGCGGGGCCGCCTCTTAAACCTGTTCCTTTTGTATCTTTTGGATTGCCGCCAAAACCAACTGCAATTTTTCCTTTGCCGGCATTAACCAGTTTGTCCAATTCATTTCCAATTAGTTCAGCTTGTTCAGGAACTCCACATATTGAAAGCGTGTTTTCCATGCCTTTCATCTGAAACTTACTCATTCCTAGTGCAATAAATAAATAATCATAACTTAATTCAGAATTTCTGAGTTTTACCTTTTTATTTTTTGCATCTATACTTTCAACCGAATCAATTACCAGCTCAAACCCA
>JARGGF010000299.1 GCA_029210905.1 Bacteroidales bacterium
TAAATTATTCAATGATTTGGAGATTTTTGAAGAAATTATCAGAACCACATCACCACAACAAGTGAAAGCACTTGGCAGAAAAATAAGCAATTTCGATGAAAAAACGTGGAAAGCAAATCGCTTTGAGATTGTTAGACAGGGCAACTTGTTAAAGTTTAGTCAAAATGTTGATTTAAAGGAATTTATCTTATCAACAGGTGACAAAATTCTGGTCGAAGCCAGCCCGGTAGATCCAATCTGGGGAATAGGTTTGGTTAAAGATAATCCAAATGCTGCCCACCCAGAAAACTGGAAGGGAACTAATCTGCTTGGGTTTGCGTTGATGGAGGTGAGGGATGAACTGAAAGAATAAAATTATTGCAGAAATTGCCATTGTGGCAGCAATATTCTTTGTAGCTTAATTAGTGTTCATCCATAAACTCTGAAAATTTCAAAAAAGAAAATAATTTTGTACTTATTTAAGGTGCAGCGCACCGAGAATATTTATAGAATTCAATAATCTATAATTAATTAGGTGCAGCGCACCGAAACATTCCATCAGCTTGTACGCCGCACCTTTAAAAAAACCAGAAATTAACCTATAAATATTATGATGCTCTGCACCAAAGAGAAGAAATATGAAAAAATTCATATTTTTGAATATCCAAAAATATTCGAAAACATGAAAATCATAGCCCTTATCTCATTCTTCCTAATAATCGCAATAACTTCTAATAGTCAATCAATTACAGGCAAAATATCTGATGCTGTCACAGGTGAAATGTTGGAATATGTCGGTCTTGGTATCTTAAATACCTCAGTAGGAACCATCACCAATGACAAAGGTGAATTTTCCCTTGATGTCAAGGGGCAACCTGCAGATGCAATAATTCGCATTTCTATGATGGGCTATAAAGCACAAACCTTCTCCATTGAGCAATTATTGAACAAGCAAAACAGCATTCAACTTGTTCAGGAACCCGTTCAAATACAAGAAGTTGTAGTTAAGCCCTCCAACAAATTTAAAAATATTGGAACAACCAGTCGGTCTTTGCGAGGAATGTGCGGATGGGGCGGTGATAAACGCGGAAAGGGGCATGAAATTGGGCTAAAAATAGAACTTGGAGAAAAACCTGTTTTACTTCAGAAACTAAACATAAGAGTGCACAAACAATCATACGACAGTAGTTTGTTTCGATTGCATATTCGTAATATCGAGGATGAAATGCCCAATGAAGAATTGTTGAACACCAATGTATTGGTGGTTGTCACAAAAACAAAAGGTTGGCAGGAAATTGACCTGAGTAAAAACTATATTGTTCTGAAAGGAAATGTAGTTTTGTCGCTTGAGTGGTTAAAGGTTATTGGACTGAATGACAATAAGTTAATACGAATGAACAGCGATAAGCAAGCCACAGCCAACGTGCTTTTTTCAGTTAAGAAAGGACAGGGAACTTTATTCTCTAAGTGGGGTGTGGAAGCCAAATGGCGAAAAATGGAAAATGAGAGTCCGGGTATTTATTTGAGGGTGGAGGAGTGATATATAAACAGAAATTGGAAATTAGAAATTAGAAACACCGGAACCTTGAAACTTTGAAACCCTTAAACATTGGAACCTTTCTATCCTCCAGCCCTCTACAATTTCAAAACATATTTTCAAATTATATACTGCGGTACATATAATCTAATATTTCCCTTTTTTGGTTTCAATATAATTAGTGATTTCCAAAATAAATAATTCCAGATCCTTTTTGAGATCATGTTCCCAAAAGCGAAAAACTTCGTAGCCCATTCTTCCAAGTTCTGCATTGTTTACAATATCCCTCTGCATATTTCGCTCAATTTTGGGTATCCAAAACTTTTTGTTAGTATGAAGTTTTTGCTTTTTTTCAAGCCAGTTATAACCATGCCAGAATTCGCCATCAATAAAAATTACCAGTTTGAATTTTTCAAATACAATATCAGGTGTACCAGGCAGTTCTTTAACGTGCTTTTTGTAACGATATCCCAGATTCCAAAGTTTTTTTCTAAAGTTTTGCTCTGGTTTTGTATCCTTACTTTTTATTTTTGACATTATTTTTGAACGCTCAGTGGTTGTATAAAATCCATTATCCTCGTTGAACCTCAAAACCTCAATCCTATTTTCAGAATATACCTTCAATTTACTGTTTATAAGTTTTTAACAAAGTTCATCAATTTCAGCAAAAAAAACAATTATATTTGTAACCATGTATAATCTTGAATAAGATGGTTATTTAATGAAAGAATATTATTCAATATCAGAAGTGGCTGATTTACTTTCAGTTAGTAAAGAGACTTTAAGGCGTTGGGACAGGAATGGTAAATTGGAAGCCGTTCGTGAACCTATGAGCAATTACAGGGTTTATAGAAAAGATCAACTCAGGATTTTTGATAGTCTGGATTTCATGTTCAATAAAGAAGAACCGGGCAATTGTGTAAAACCAAACAAAGATTATCATGCGATTGAATTATTTGCCGGTGCTGGGGGTTTAGCTCTCGGCCTAGAAAAGGCTGGCATTAAATGCCTTGCTCTCAATGAAATAGATCATTGGGCATGCGAAACTTTGCGACATAACCGTCCGAACTGGAATGTAATTGAGGACGATGTAAAAAATATAGAGTTTAAACAATACAAAGGGAAGATTGATATTGTTACCGGCGGTTTTCCCTGCCAGGCTTTCAGCTATGCAGGTAAAAAATTAGGACTGAGTGATGCCAGGGGCACTCTTTTTTACGAATTTGCAAGAGCAGTTCAGGAAACTATGCCACCAATTTGCCTTGGTGAAAATGTTAGGGGCTTGCTCAACCATGATAATGGAAGAACTATTGAAGGGATGATTTCTATACTTGATGAAATTGGATATACAGTTCTGCCACCCAGATTGTTAAAGGCCATTTTTTATAAAGTGCCTCAAAAACGGGAAAGAGTGCTAATTGTAGGAATCCGTAAAGATATTGCCACCAATTTATTCGATTTCCCAAAGCCATATAAGAAGATTTATAATCTGAAAGATGCATTAAAAAAAGGGGACCTTTTTGACTCAGATGTACCTGATTCAGAAGGTTCTAAGTATCCAATGAGCAAGAAAAAAGTATTGGAACTTGTACCGGAAGGTGGCTATTGGAGGGATCTCCCTCTCGAAATCCAAAAGGATTTTATGGGCAAAAGTTTTTATTTAGGTGGCGGAAAAACAGGTATGGCACGCAGAATGAGTTGGGAAGAACCCAGCCTTACCCTAACCTGCAGCCCTGCACAAAAACAAACAGAAAGATGTCATCCTGACGAAACAAGACCATTTACTGTTCGCGAATATGCAAGGATTCAGACTTTTCCTGACGACTGGAAATTTGAAGGTTCAGTTTCACAGCAATACAAACAAATAGGAAATGCAGTTCCGGTAAATATGGCAAAGGAAATTGGCTACTCTATTGTGGCGTTTTTGAATAGGTATTATAAGCACTTAAAGTGAGTATTTCTTCTTAATTTCAAGTTCTAGGAGATTTATTGCTTTTTCAAGTTCCTTTCTTCCATCAACTTCTAAAGCAACTGTACCCATAGCATCAATTAACTCGAAATAAAAACTTTCCTGCCCCGTCAGCCTATGCCAAAAATCAATTCCAATAATTACAGGATACTGCTTGTCAATCCGTTGATAATGAGAACTTAACTCAGACTTCTCTCCGTAGATTACGCCTACTACTAAATCTTGCAAACCAATATCCAGATTATTTGTACGGGCAAGATTTACCACTGATTTAAAATGACCAATTATAGTTTCTACATCATCGTGGTTAATAGTATTAGGCCCAGATTTTAACTGACAATATTTTTTTCGCTCATCCAATTGGTCAACAAATTCTATATCAATACCTTTGGTTGTAGAACCAAATCCTTCGAACATCGTACTAATCATCTTTTGAATTCTCATCCCAAAGGAGGTATTAATTGAAGAACCTAAAAGCCTTGGGTAAATTAAAGCTTCGGCAATACTTCGTGCTTTATCATTTCCTCGTAAAAAATTAGCTAAATACTTAAATAAAAATGGATTAACATTATAGCTTGATAACTTTGCAGCACTTTTACAAGCATTATTTATATGGGATACGACAATATCATCCTTAAAAAATCGTTTTGCATTTTCGATTAATTGTTGTCTTTCACTTTTTTTCATTTCGTATTAAGCAATTTTATTGTATATCGATGCGAAAGATACATTTTAACTTTCAGAAAACCATATAATTGTTAAAATCCACCTACTGATTTAGCAACAAACTGATATCTATTGCCCTCGTCACTTCTTCTCCCGTAAACTCAACCTTTTCAAACTCATGCCAGCCATGATCGAGCTCGGGATCAAAAGGATGTAATGCGAGTCTTGTTACTCCCCATTTTTCCGGTTCAAAAAACTCACGATCAATTAATTGATTTTCAATTCTTTCCGCAATCTCTCTAAGTCCTATATGATCATTATTTGAAATACCTCAAAACCAAATACTTTATAATTTCCAGCATCCCGATATAAATAAGAAAATTTAATGTTCGTCTCTAATTCACTCATAATTAATACAATATGAAATTTTAAAATAGAACCAATTAGCTAATATTTTTTTACTTTGTTAGAATCGCACCCATCTCGATCACCTCAAAATCAGCAACTTTCACATCGTCAAGTTCTTTTAAATCGTCATTATCCCAGGCATCGTGTGGGGCTCCGCTGATAAACATGGAGGAACCTACATCGGCCAGTATTAATCCGTACTTTTTTAAAGCAGTAAGTATCACCTGGTTGGTGGCTGAAAAACCGGAAATATCAAAATCGGTACGAAGCCTCAAACGGCCTCCGAATGGCAATTGATTACTATTGGTTGTACCTGAAACCAAATGATTGGCTGGCCGGATATAACCTTCGTAAATAAGTCCCCTGGCAAGGGTAAACCGAATGGCATGATCTATTTCGCCCTTTTCAACTTCGGGATAACGAACCAGACATGGGAAAATTGGCAGTCCAGCGGCATCGGCTGAAGTCCAGCCATCGGGGCGGTACTCTATTGCATTAAGGTCAAATTTTGCACCGGAAGTAGCTGTCCAGGCTCCATTATTTACCTCGGAATCATAGAGTTCGTATAACATAACATATGCCACATCTACACATAAAACATGGGCGTCGCCTTCGCCATTACCTTCAATTGGAGCATTCAGGGGAATTGGAAACGGACCAGGATCGCTCTCGTCACCATATTCTCCGTAATTAATGGTTATCAGCGCCTGATCTGCCCCAACAACAACATAAGGTATTCCAATTGGCGCACCCTCCCAGGTTCCGCTACCGAAATCGGCAAATAAACCGCGCTCAAATCCAATGTTATTTAAAATGGCTGTTGAATTAGGATCAACCGGATCATTTGTGATATCCTTGTTCAATGGATGTGAGGGAGGAAAAACCTGAATTTCTTCAGCTGAAGAAATATCACCGGCATCGGTAACAATTTGATTATCAGATTTTTTGCAGGAATTTATACCTAAAACAATAAAAAACGCGAGAATTAATGTAGTTGATTTCATATCAATAGTTTAGTTTAAATAAAGTTAGAAAAAAAATTGTCAATGGGGCTCTGTGTCTATGTAAAACTGATGGGCTAACCCATCTGTTTCAGGCTGCCATCATCATTATTATGGAAACCCATAAGTTCGCATTTCATAAACAGACTTTTTAAACAGACTCATCAGTGGGGGGAAAACCCGCATTTTTATGACTTTCGCTTTATAGGCATTGTTGCATTAGAAATTCAAAAAAAGACAATAAATTTGGTCACATCTCAGCAAAACTACAACCGATTGTCAAAAAAAAACAATTTTTAGCCTTTGATATATTAAATTTACTCTATAAAACAAATCTATATAAAACCATTGATATGAGCAAAAGCACAATTTGTAAACAATGTGGCGGACAAGTAGCCCCTTTCGATTATGTTTGCGATTATTGCGGCAACGTGATGTTCGAAAATGTAAAAACCACCGACAATATTAACCAGGGCACATTAAGTTTCGACGATGGAATGGGGATAATCAAGGAAAACCTTGATGCACTGCATGATATACCCAAACCAAGCTTTGGTAAAACGGTAAAATCTGCTTTAAGGATACTTTTTGCATTGTACACCTTTGGCATTGTTTTGATTTTTTGGAA
>JARGGF010000029.1 GCA_029210905.1 Bacteroidales bacterium
TTATTACCAGGGCTATATCTGAAAAAAGAGACATAGTGCCTGTTTTTTTTCATGGAAGAAATTCCAGGCTATTTTATGCTGTTCATTCAATTAGAAGATTTTTAAAGATTAAGGCAAATATTGAATTGATATTATTGCCAAGTGAAATGTTTAAGAAAAAAAACAAAATTGTAAAAGTGAGTATCGGCAAGCCAATTTCTTATACACAGCTGAATAAAGACACATCTCACAATCTGCTGGCTAACCAAATAAGGCAACACCTTTATCATTTAAAATCAAATCCTGACGAAACCATCTTTTTCAAATAGTCTGTCAAGAATAAATTTTATAATTCTAAAAATAAACTATATTTAGAAAAAATCTGTTACTATTTCTGGATTGATCTGAAAAAAACAAGAATTTTACATACAATAACATACTGTATGTCAAGGTTTATTGATTTCGTAAATACAAACACAAATAAATCTTCCCTATGATTTCTAAATTTTTTAAAAAAATATTTCTCCTTCCGAATTTAATGCGCGACGCGGCAACGGAATTTAAAAAAGACAATTATCAAAGTGCTATCGATATTTATTTAAAAGTTATCAGTATTTTCCCAGAACATTATTATGCACATCTTTGGGCAGGAACTGCGTATTCCGCAATTGAACAGAACGAAGAGGCCATTTCCTGCTACAAACAGGCCCTGAAAATAAATTCCAAAGGTTTTGATGCTTATTATAACTATTCTCAACTCGAAATGAAACAAAACAGGTATAAAAGCTCTCTGGATTTATTATTATTGGCCATTAAATTCTATCCTTTCAAGGCTGAAGCCCACAGCAATTTGTATTACAGAAAAGGCTTGCTTGAATACTATCTTTTTGACTATCAGGATGCTCTCGAGAGTTTTAATAAATCATTAGAGTATTCGCCTGATAACAAAAATGCATTGAATGGAAGGGCAATAGCAGCAGAGGGTATTTTATCGTCAAATAACTTTTAAATTAAATTAAAATAAATGTGGAGAAATCCATAATTTATTCAAATTGATAGATTTAAATGTCTATTTTCGCCATTCTTTAATGTGTTTGAAATTGATAAAAAATCAAATAATTTAGTATTTAAGTGATTAGTTATCAATTAAATAAAAAACTTTAACTGACTGGATAAATATTTCATCCGGTAATATAAATACTTTAATGATATTTATTAATCAATAAAATCTATGAAAATTAACTTTCGAGAATGGCTTTTTAGAATTTGGTATTGGTATGTAAGTAATATTGATAAAAATGCTGAAGTACTTTTTATGAATTATGGATATTCCAGTGCTGATCAGAATATTGATCTGGATGAAAAAGATGAACCCAACAGATATTCTATCCAGTTATACCACCATCTTGCTGCAGCCGTTGATATACAAAATAAATCTCTTTTAGAGATAGGTAGTGGACGCGGGGGTGGGTTATCATTTGTCGCACGTAATTTTCCCGTAAAAGAGGCATTGGGAGTTGACTTAAACGAGCGCGCAGCAAAATTCTGCAATAAATATTACAAAATAAGCGGGTTGAAATTTATGCAGGGCGATGCCCAAAATTTAGACATTGAAGATAACAGCTTTGACACAATATTAAATGTTGAATCTTCGCACCGTTATCCCGATATGAAAGCGTTTCTATCTGAAGTTAAGCGAATTTTAAAACCAGGTGGTCATTTTCTTTTTACTGATTTTAGGTATGATTATGAAATGGAAGAATTAAATAATTATTTAAACGAAACAGGTTTTATTAAAATCAGGGAAGAACTAATTACTCCAAAAGTAGTCAAAGCCCTGGATTTAGATGATGAAAGAAGAAGAAAGCTGGTTAAAAAACTTGCCCCAGGATTCCTCCAAAAAATTGCCCTGAACTTTGCAGGAGCAAAAGGCAGTGAAACTTATAATTATTTTGCAGAAAGAAAATATGAATACTTTAGTTATGTCTTTCAAAAACAATAACTTACAATAGTTTTAAAATAAAAAAACCGGAAATTCCGGTTTTTTTTATGCTTTTTGCAATATAAATTCGAAGATATGATGTTGCTCCGATATATCTGTACCATGATTATGCACTTCACCAAGTCCCTCATAATGATAAATTGGCTTGAATTTTTTGAATTTCGACATGGCATTATCAAGATCAAGCAAGGTTCTATAATTTCCTTCCCCATCATGGTAACTATCAGTATCCATTTTTATCCATTGCTTACCGCTTGGTCTAAAATTCTGTTCCTTAGAGGTAAAACCTGTAACAAAAACCAACCCTTTCTTTTTTAACCATCTTTTTGTTTTTTTTGCCAGCATATGTATTTGATTTTCCGACAAAACAGGAAATAAGCCTAACAATAAAATTGCTGAATAAGTTCTTGGGGTACATGCAAAATCCTCAAAACCTATATTATATATTCTTAAATCAAGCTTTTCATCTTCAACGGCCGCTTTTAGAATATTTGCAGCAACAGATGATGGTTCTATTCCATCAACCCCATAGCCTTGCTTTAATAAAAACCTGGCATTGCGTCCTTGCCCAATTCCAATATCCAGTATTCTTCCTCTTTTATCGCAAAGCGAAAAATAATCTTTTAATAAATTGACTGGATGTTCACCAAAATATTGCTGATTGTTTGAATAAATAATATCGAATGGGTTTTCTGACATCGTTTAATATTTAGTTTCTCAATAGTGCGGCACCACTAGAGTACCCACCGCCAAAAACTGTCAGGCAACAGAGTTTTCTTTCCTTTATTTTTTCATAATTTTCAGAGAGCCCAATGGCAGTACTAACACATCCTGTATTACCAAGTCGTTCAACATTTACTATACAGTTTTCCGGTTTAATCCCGAGTTGCTCCACAACATTATTTATAATTCTTATATTTGCCTGATGTGGAATCAAATAGCCAAGATCGCCTATTGCATATCCATTACTGGATAATATATCCTGTGTTACTTTGGTCATATAGTTGCATGCATGTATAAATACATCTTTCCCATAACGCATTTTTATTCCTTCCTTAAGCGGTTGCAGGCCCACACCAACAGTTCCTTTGCCGATATTTGCCAATCCTTCTGTCATTATCTCTAACTCAAAATCACTCTCAGAACTTCTTTCTTTTGTAACTAACATGGCAGCAGCGGCATCGCCCCACAAATGTCCTGCAATTTCATCAGTATCAACACTATAGCCAGTATTGTGTTCTGATACTATCACAAGTGCTTTCTTTGCTTTATTCATAGCAAAATATCCTTCAACTATTTCGAGAGCATTAATTAAAGAGGAACATGCTGAAGATATTGATACCGTTTTCACATTGGATATATTAAAATATTCCTGCACTACATGTGCCAGTGTTCCCACAGTATCAAAAGGCGTGTAAGTTCCCCCTATTATTAAATCAACATCCTGCAAGAATTCCACATCATCTCCAACCAGATTTTTGACAGCTTCTATGGCCATCGTATTTGCATTTTCCTCTGGGCCTGCTTTTCTCCTGGTTTTAATACCTGTTCGGGTATAAATCCACTCATCAGTAAGTCCGTTTTTATCTAAAAAATAATCATTCGATATTTCTATCAAGGGCAAGTAATGGGCAATTGAATTTAAAAACATAATAATAATTTAATTGAGTATTGCAATATAGTACAAGTCAGCAAAATTAGCCGATTAATTGTTCTAATCAAATTAAAAAAAACATCCGTTTAAGATGTAAAAGCAGTTCCCAGGTATTTACAGCGACTAAAAATAGGATGAAACAGGCAGTTCTCCAGTTCTTAACTTAATAATATCGGAGATTAAATTGTTCGCCAGGCTGCTGGCTCCTATTCTGAATAATTTTGAATTTAACCACTCCTGTCCCAGTATAGATGCAACAATTGTGTAATATTCAACAGCATCACGACTTGATGAAATGCCCCCGGCTGGTTTGAATCCAACTTTTTTCCCAGTAATTTTATAATGCTGCCTTATCGCTTCCACCATCACAACAGCCGCATCAAAAGTGGCCGCAGGTTGCATTTTTCCTGTAGAGGTTTTTATAAAATCAGCACCAGCATTCATAGCAATAATTGAAGCTTCCCAAATTTTAAGCGGATCGGATAAAGCTCCAGTCTCCAAAATAACTTTTAAATGAGCATTTCCAATTGCATCTTTTATTTCTGCAATTTCATCAAATACAAGCTGATAATTGCCAGAAAGAAACGCTCCTATTGAAATTACAATGTCGATATCAGTAGCACCTTTTTCAACCGCTTGTTTAGATTCCAACGTTTTGATATTAAGAAAAGTTTGGGAGGAAGGAAAGCCAGCAGCAACTGAAGCAATTCCCACACCTTTTGCATTAAGGGAAGATTTTACGGTTTCCACAAGACTTGGATACACACAAATAGCCGCTACATTTGGCAAAAAAGGATACTCTTTTTGTATATCGTTCACTTTCAGGCACATGTTGTGCACTTTAGCTTTGGTATCCGTTGAGTTTAAGGTGGTAAGATCTATTAATCCAAAGATGTTTGTTAATACCTTCTCGTTTAGCTGCTGAGCGCTTATTTCGTTTAATTCTTCAATCTTTGCAGCCAGGCCAAGAATACTGTAGGGATAGTTATAATTCGATAAAAAATCCATCATTTTTCCTTTGTTTTTATTTAATAATCAAAGCTTTTCATTATTCATATGCCGTTTAGCATCTCTTTTTGTTTTTTTTCCCATGTTTTTTTTAAAGGCATCGGACAGATCTACTCCGGTTTGATTGGCAATGCAAACCAACACAAAAAAAACGTCAGCAATTTCATCAGCCAGGTCAATTTTCAGTTCATCTTTTTTGAAAGATTGATCTCCAAATTTTCGTGCCATAATCCTGGCCAGCTCACCGACTTCTTCTGTAAGGATGGCCAAATTTGTAAGTTCGTTGAAATAACGGACGCCATACTTTGTAATCCACTGATCAACTGTTTGTTGCACTTGTTCAATAGTCATTACTCTTTATTTTTTGTATCAATTATTATGGTAACGGGTCCTTCATTTACCAACTCGATTTTCATCATAGCACCAAATTCACCAGTTTTAATGTCCTTTCCCAGCTCAAAATGAAGTGCTTTGTTAAATTTTTCATACAAGGGAATGGCAACATCCGGTTTGGCCGCTTTAATGTAAGAAGGCCTGTTACCTTTTTTTGTTTTTGCATGCAATGTAAACTGGCTGACAGATAATATATCACCTTCCACATCTTTTACAGATAGATTCATTATCCCATCCTTGTCATCAAATATTCTCAGGTTCACAACTTTTGCACATAACCAGGCAATATCTTCTTCATTATCAGCTTCTTCTATACCAACAAGTATCAACAAGCCCTGATCAATTCTGGCTTTGATTTTATTATCAATGTATACTGAAGCTTTGCTAACTCGCTGAATAACAGCCCGCATTTTAATTAAGTTTTGCTAAATTGTGAATCATTTCCTCTTTTACAAAGGCTATCTCCTCTCCTGTCCGCGAGACATGAAAAACTTTATAGCCCATTTGGCGCATGGTATTCACAGCACCAACAGTTTTCTTTATTCCAACCCCTTTAAAACGATGATGGAATTCAATTAAAACCTGGGCTGGTTTCAGGCCTACGTTTTTCATGTCTTCAATTACATCGTATTCCATGCCTTCAACATCCATTTTTAATAAATCGATATTACTATGGCCCAGTTCGGACATAATAGTTGCAAGCGTTTTCACCTCAACTTTATATGCCTGTTCTTTGGTTTCTTCAACTTCAAGCATTGTTGCAGAAACGTGGTTTGAATTCTTAGGCGGATGAAATTTTGCTTTGCCATTAAAATTGGCCAGGCCTACCGGGTGAAGCGAAAATTGTTTAGGTAATTTTTGAGTAGCTATCCAATCTATCGATTGAGGGGTAGGATCAAATGCAAATATCTGTAAATCAAGATGATTAATAAGAGACAAATCAAAAGAAATGTCTGTACCCACTCCAAAAGAATAAGCAATAGAACTTTCATTTAGTAATTCGGGAATAAGGGTCCAGGCAGCTCCATTATTCCCAAAGGTGGTAACAGGAACATCAATATCTTGTTTTATAAATTTATCTAGACCTTTTAATACTTTTCTAAGCCTAAGTAACTTTGCAAAAAAATCACCAAATTTTGACATGTCTTTCTAAAATTTGTGCAAAAATAGATATAAAATCAGTCTTTAATGCGTAATCACAGAAAAAATAACAATTTTGAGGATATAATCAGACCGATATCATTTATCTTATTTGCCTTATAATGTGCATTTTAAGAGTTACAAAAATGAAAAAATCGTACTCAGGGATCTATTGCCTTTATCCAAAAAAATAAATTCTCATTTCAGTTGAAATTATGCATCTTTATTTAATGGGAAAAAAATAATTTCGAAATAAAAATAATCCGTATATCATTAAATTACAAATTATTACAATTTTAATATTAAGAAAAATAAAAAATGAATTTAAACAATCTTATTACCTATTTATTTTAAGTATACACTTTTGCGCAAAAATTTCGAGCTATGACTTTATTGGTTGTCACCATTTTAATATTTTTAACTAACATCCCTTTTGGCTATTGGCGTGCCAATGTTAAAAAGCTTTCTTTCCAATGGTTTCTTTCCATACACCTTCCTATCCCTTTTATTTTTCTGGCAAGAATTTATACCGATATAGGGTTCCACTGGACCACTTATTTATTTTCCATTTCAGCTTTTTTCCTGGGTCAGTTAACAGGCAAAAAATTGTACAATAGATTTAAGGAAAATATAGAATTTGCAGTTTCTTCATGCCTGGTTATGGATTTATACAGGCGTTTTTAATCTTAGCAATGTGTGCGTAAAAAAAATATATATAAGCCCAGTCCAATAAGTACCTATAAAATTGTGTATTAAGTCGAAAACACTCATAAACAACCTGTTGTATAAGCGACAAGGCAATCCGTCGGTTACTGATTACCAACCACTTACAATTCCGGTTACAAAAATATTGACTTTTCGGAGCAAACTCATATATTATAGTTTGATTAATCAATTCGCCGGATAATATATCTTTTTTTTTCAGGATTAGAATTTCACTTTCTACTGCCATCAGGGCAATCGTATTTAAAAGTTAACAAGTAATTTTTTAAGCTTCAATTGACTCACCCCCGCCTCACCTTGTGAGTCACCCCCTCTCTACTTGCGTAAGGAGGGAGAAGTAAACGAAACGGCATTGGTTTATTTCACAATGGGCTTTGCAAAGCATATATTTTTTATTTTTTTAAAATCCTTTACTGTTTAACCAAAGCATCCCCCTCTTTGTGCCAACAGAGAGGGGGTGTCTTGCGCAGCAAGACGGGGGTGAGTTAATTGAGGTAGAGTTACAAATATTTTAAATGTGATGGCCTTGTTACTAATGACATTGTAATTTTTTTGCAATGTGCTGAACGAAACAACATTGATTTAAAGATTTGCTTCTTAATCCAAACGGACACTAAAACTCAAATGCACCAAAATCAGCTAAACCAATAAAATGATGAACTAAAATCCTCGTATAATATTATTTCCCTTTTGCCAATAATTCTGACATAATAATATATTTCAAATTATCCGGAATTTCATCAATTAATAAAACGCCGTAAGCCAGGGATATCTTTTTGCCATCAACGGTGTAAGATTTTGAATCAGAAGTAATTTCAATTAACTTATCTTCTAATTTAAGTTTGATTTTCCCAATTTCGTTATCATCTTTTTTAACTTTTGCTTTTTCAGCATCACCAGATTTAATCTCATACGGATTTTGATTTTCCTCGTTATCAGAAATTTTCACCTTATCGTCATAAAGCTTAATTTTCCATAGTAAATCACCATTAGGTGTGCGAACTTTAAAGGCATCTTCCTTGAATTTTACCTCAGCAACTATATCGCCACTACTGACCGCGTATTTACGTTTCTCGCCTTTTAATTTTGCCTGATATTCAGTGCCATTAACAAAAAATTTAATGTTTGAACCATTAAGAACAATCTTTCCTTTTTCCTCACCTGCCATTTTAATAATGTACTCAGAAGGACTATCAGATTTTAAAGAGCTTGTATTTTCTGTCTGAGAAACATTTTCATCAGAAGTATTGTTCTGGTTTTCAGAAACTTGCCCGCAAGAAACAAGAAAAACCAAACTTAAAGCCACATAAGCAACAAATTGATATTTTATCAGCTTTTTCATAATTATTATTTTTCGTTTTTATTTAATGTTCGAATAATTTAAGATAGTTATTAATCTCAATTTTGACACTATATTTTGTTTGCACCAATTGATTACAATTTCGTCCAATTTGCTCTAAATAAGAAGTATCAGCCTCAATAAATTTATGCAAAGCTTCTGCACAATCCTCTTCATCACCCGGGTGAAATAAAAAACCCTGCAATCCATCTTCCAACATATCTTTCATCCCACCTACCCTGGCCGCTATAATTGGCAAAGATAAAGCAGCAGCTTCGAGCAATACGTTTGGCATGCCATCATAAAATGACGGAATGGCAACTGCATTGCATACAGGGTACCAACTTAACAGTTCGTATCTGTCCATAAAGGGTATTAACTGATATTCAATGCCGGATTGAAGCAATTTTTCATTCATTTCAGCATAAATATCACCTGTAATTAACAAAAATAACTTATCACTTAATCCTGAGCGTAAAATTGAATTGATGAAAAATTCCAATCCTTTTTTTGGTTTAAGATAACCAAAAACACCAATAACACGCTTATTGTCAGATACATGACTGCTAAGCCAGCTGTTGGCTATTTCTAATTCACTTTTATGTACTTGCCAATTTTCAAGTTCAATTCCATTTGGGATGTAATATACATTTTTATGTTTAAGTAATTTCTCAATTTTATCTTTTTGATCAATAGTTACTGTGCAAATTTTTGTGGAGTTCTCAAGGGCATAAAATAAAAAATCACGCTTTTTAACTGAAAAAAGAGAAACATCAAAATCATTGCCTCTTAATAAGCTAATTAAATTTATATCAAGCAATTGAGAAAGTATTGGCCCTGCAAGCAAGGGCAAAAATCCACCAAATGCAACAATTTGACTAAAATTAAAATTGTAGGATGAATTGCAAAGATAGTTATAAACCAGGTTAAGACTGTGACCTGAATCTTCGTCTACAGGAAATGAAAGATAAAATCCATTTTTTACATATTTAAAACGTAATTTATTCTTTGAACTCCTAAAGTGAACCAATCCAATATTTAAGCCACTATCTCTTAATCCATTAACAATTCTATCGCATGACTGTGCCATTCCTCCCCTGTTGGGATAATAATTTTCAGTTAGCCACAATATAGTTTTTGCGAAGGGCTGATTCATGAAACATTGCAGGTAATTTTGATACAAAATAAAATTGCACCAGGTAGATGTAAAAAATTATTAATCGGAAAATTAACTATCAAAAAAGCTTCCGGAGTCCTGATCGTCAGAAAAATCGGAATCAGCCACCCTGTCAAACCCCGTATAATCTTTCTCATCAAATGGCCGGTATTGGTGAGAATGATAAAAATTGTTCCGCATTCCAAAATACCAAATATTATAGTTATTGTAATAACTGTTTTCCCAATCGTTATAGGCAGAGCCCTTTCCCATTGTTTTAAACTTTTCAGGATGCGCTTTGGCATAACAATCAGAGCACATCACCTTAGGACCATCATTCTGGGTATGTTTCTGACAAATAAAGATTCCACAATCATCGCATTTTACCGATGAAGGATTATCGCAAGTACTAAGTACAAATATCCCTTTTTTTACCTCGCATTTACCCATGCTACAATATTTTATTTTGATTATTTTGCTTTAACATTCTTGTAAGCCGCAGCTATCATTCCTAAAGCATCATTTAATTCTATGCTTTTATCCAGGGAATAAGATATGCGTTTTTGCTTTAGTTTAAACTGGTGATAATCAGCATTATCAATATATTCCATCCCTGATGGGGTCTGCAATAAATCATAATGTTGCTTTTTGAAAAGAACTTTGGCTGATAAGCGGTGCTTAATTTTCAGTTTGGTTTTTGTTTTAATTTTTCCGGAACTTCCCCGTTTAGTTATTCTGCTTTTTCGCACAATATCTTCAAACTCTAACAAAACAACTGTAGAATCAGCAAGCATTGCTCTTAAATTTAACCATGGATGGGTATAAAATGTTGATTTTATACGCGGCAGTCCAGAGCCCTTACTGGCAGTTTCATTACTAATTTTTTCCTTTGCCACCGCAGGAGCAGCATCAAAATAAATTTTCAATGGACTATTAGCATCTGCCTCCTCCTTCATAACCACAATAAATGGCATTAAAAACAAACGCAAATGGTTACCAATATCCATCTTCTTAAGTTTTTTCAATTTTGAAATTTGGATAATTAATAGCACAACCATTAAGATGAGCAAAATGCCCAAAGGAAAAAATGCAATCGTAAAAATAAAACTCAATACTATTCCAAATATCAGAAATCCAATACCTATCCTTTTTTTCCTTCTGCTCTCATCATTTAGTCTATCCATTTGCGCCAAGGGCTGTAAAAAATCCAGCCATCGCTTCAATTTCATTGATGTGTCAATTTTTTTCTGATCAGCAAAAAGTTTTTGTTCCTGATTAAGGGTTTCGTAAATTTTCAGCGTAGAATTGCCCATAATTATTGATTATTGTTGCTCAAATTTAAACAAATTTGCATAAATTTCTTTTAATTCTTTATTTTTTTGTTCCCAATTAAATTTTTTTTCAACGGTAAGTCTTCCCTTTTTCCCGAGTTCTATGGTATATTCAGGATAATCCAGCATGAATCGAATCATTCTCGAAAGTTCTGCCGGACGCTCAGGTCGTACTAACCTGCCGTTTTCCTTATCTGTAATAATTTCGCGAACCGAAGCAAGATCGCTGGCTAGAACCGCTGTTCCTGTTGCCATTGATTCAAATACCTTTAAAGGGCTAAATCCCTGTAATATATTCCTTTCCGTTTCTTTCATAGGAGCAATCGATAGCCTGGCAAATCTTATCCAGGTATTTAATTCTTCTTTAGGAAGTTGATATTTCCAAATGATTTTTTCTGAAACGCCTAACTTTTCGGCCAATTTTCGATATGGTTTTGAATAGGAAGGTCTGTTTGAAGAACAAATTACCAGTTTTAAGTTTTCGTAATCCTTTAAACCGGCAAAAGCCTTGATAAGATCATCAACTCCCTGCCAGGTTTGCAGTGCTCCAAAATAAATCACATATTCTGCTGGTAAATCCTGAATATCAGAATATTCTATCTTTAGTTCAGCTCCATTTGTCACAATTTTTATTTTTGATTCAGGCACTGAAATTTTAATTAGATTTTCCTTAATGCTTTTAGAAGGACAGATTATAAGGTCACTATTTTCCAAACAAAAATTCTCAATATCTTTAATTTTCAAAAGACTTTTTTTGGATAAATAAGGATATCGATAAGGTAATTCTATTGACATCAAAGCGTTTACTTCAAAAATAGTTTTATACGTCCTGTCCTTTTTAAGAAGAGCCAATCCGCTCCAGATATCCCTGAAATGTGCCAGTTTCAAATCTGGTTTATCAGCTAAAAACATAGAAAGCCTGATCCCAAATGCTTCAGCACGTTTTAAGTAATTTGGAATTACTTCATTAAAACGATAAATCTCAACATTTCCTTCATTTTGAAAAGAAGGTAATCTTTCATTACCAAGCACATACAAGTATCCACTTCCGAAATGTTCGAATAAGGCTTTCGACATTTGATGAATATGCGTAGCAGCTCCTTTTGAGGATGGGTATAGGTCAAATGCAGAATAAAGCGAAGTAAATTCCAAGTTGTATAATTTAAAAATTAAAATATTGTTTCAGCCATGTAAAAAAAACTACCAAAATCAAAGCAGGTAAGATATTAAATATCTTTATCTTTTTGATTTCCAGGATATTAATACCTAAACCTATTAATAGAATCCCCCCAACAGCAGTAAGCTCATTTATCATTATTTCAGAAAAAAACTCACCCAAATAACCTGCAAAAAGCGTTAGACCGCCCTGATAAATTAATAATGGTATTACCGAAAATCCAACTCCAATACCCAAAGCAGAAGATAAGGCAATGGCAGCAAAGCCATCCATTACGGATTTGGTAATTAGCAGTGTAGTATCTCCTTTCATGCCTTCGTCAAACGCCCCAAGTATCGTCATGGAACCCATGCAAAAAAGTAAAAATGCGGTGAGAAGCCCTTCAGAAAACCGCTCACCACCAACTTTAATTTTTTTCTTCAAAGCATCACTAAATTTAGTCATTGATGCCTCCAGGTCAGCTAATTCACCTAAAATAGCACCAATTACCAAACTAAATACTACTATCAGAAAATTATTTATTTTAAGAGACATCATAACTCCCAGGGCAAGTGTAAATAGTCCAATGGCCTGAAAAACTGTTTTAATAAGTTTATCCGGCAATTTGGATTTTAGTAGCATCCCAATTGAGGTACCAACTATAACAGTTGCAACATTAATAAGTGTTCCTATCATTTAAGTATTTTTGTATAAATTAAAATTGATATTTTAAAATGCTTATAAAAAACCTAATTCCTCCCTTTCATTGAACTCTTTTACATGTTCAAATCGGCCAAACTCAAACCAGCTTGTACTGCTATGATTAAAACCTATAATGTCATGTTCTTTTGCCAGACGAAGATAGGTTTGCATAATAGAAAAAGCACCATTTTCATCCATCAACTCAAAAATTTTGTTATCTAAAATGTGAATTCCACTAAAAGCCAATGGTTTTAATTCTCCAACACCCTCCCGGCTAATTTTACGCTCACCGGTTTGCACATTGCGCCATTCACAAAGCCTGTTTTCCTGGTCGAATAAAAGCTGCCGCGTAGTGGTTCTTTCCTGCACTGCAAGAGTAGCAAGAGGCTTATTATCAGAATGATATTTCATAAACTCACCTAAGTTAATAGCTGATAAAATGTCTACATTATATACTAAAAATGCAGGCCCATTTTCAAAAAACCATTTGGCTTTTAAAATCCCGCCACCAGTATCTAAAAGCTGCTCCGATTCATCGGAAATTTGAATATTAATTCCAAAATTTTTATTTTCTTTCAAAAAATTAACCACCTGATGTGCAAAATGATGAACATTGATAATAATATCTGAAATACCTTCTTTTTTCAACTTCTGAATTACCAGTTCCAATAGCGGCACTCCTTTTATATCTATTAGTGCTTTGGGTTTACTATTTGTCAGAGGCTGAAGCCGGGTACCATATCCCGCAGCAAGTATCATTGCTTTCATTATTTGAATTTCTTAAAATTTTGACCCAAATTGAGCGATTCCGCTCAATCGATTAAGTAAATGTAAGCGTTCCTCCTCACCCATTCGGTGATACGCAACATTTTCTAAATCAGTCTGTCCCGTACCGAAGGTCGGGAGGGTTTTACCTAAGTAAAGCGCTTGTTCGCAGTGCTTCAACCGCTCAACTTAGGT